>JASBUE010000076.1 GCA_030148045.1 Candidatus Tenderia sp. | reverse complement strand
TTCAAAGCGAGATTGGAAAGGGTACGAAGTTTCGCGTATGGCTATTGGTCGATGAGGCTGCTGAAGATGTTCGTGATAAAACAAACAAATCCACATGAATCTATCACCTGCGGCGCAGCGGGCAGGTCTGCCGGCCATGTGTTTGCGCCGCAAGGCCGATGATAAAGAACCCGATACAAACCGTACTGGAAGCCGAGGCCGCGGCAAAAAAAATTATCGCATCGGCGCGCCAGGAGGCCGAAATCAAGAGGCAGGCGGCACACGCCGCTGCACGAGCGATTATCGAACGTAACGAGGTTCGCACCCAACGTGCCATTAAACAGTATGAAGACGGCTGTGCCGCACGGTTGGCGATGCAGATCGAGGACCTGGAGAAAGAGGCGCAAATCGTCAATGATAGATTTGTAAGCCTCGTGGATGAACGCATGGATGACATCATTGAGGAGGCATTTGCAAGGCTTTGGCCCCGATCGTAAAGCACCGTCGACGCTGAAGTGGTCCGGGGGATAAACGCTCGCGGGAGTAGCATCTCGGCGGTATTGTCTAATATCCGGTCGCAGCGGCCCTGCCGGACGCACGGTCAGCGTGTCATCAGCCCGGCAGGCCCTACTTGCTCCACCCGCAGCATCAAGGTGTCGAGATAGCCGACGATGCGCTCGGCGTTGGTGCCCACGTCACTCAGCCCGACACGCGACAGCGAACGCACATCCACCCTCGAACCGCCGTTGTGCGGGGTGATGCGGATCACCACATCGTCCTTGAAGCCGAACCAGAAGGTGGTGTCCGTCGCCTCAATGCGGCCCGCCTCGGGATCAGCCGCCACAATCCGCCAGCCCATCTCCTTGGCGACCGCCAGTGCTGATTCGAACAGCTGTCGTGGCGGCAGGGAGAACATGGCCGGTTTGACTTCGGGATAGAAAGCCTGCTGTTGCCGGGCGATATCCGCCCCGCCGTATTCGATCGGGTTGGGGGCGTCGCGGCGCAGGGGGAGGACAGCGTCAAATGCCGGTGGATGGGTAGTGTCCGTGGTGATGTCGTGAATCCGGGGTGCCTCTGTCGCCCGTTGCATCCATATCAAGGGCGGCGTCACGCTGCTAAGGGCAATTATGGCGCCAAGCACCGCCAGCACGGTACCGCGTCGGGTCTTGCGAATTCGCGTGACGTAAAAGGCGACCAGCGAGACCGCCAAACCGACCATGGCAAGGATGGCCGCCCACTTCAATGCCGAAAAACCGACGCTGAAATGCCACATCCCCATGCGGCTGCCAATACCCGATAGGGCGGCCATCTGGATGCTGATCAAGGCCAGCCCCAGGCCCGTCAACGCGAGTTTGGACCAGGGCCGATGTATCGCCATTTGATCTCTCCAAGCATATGGACTTTAAAGTCAAAACACCTTTATAGTCGCATGCCATTTTTTGAAACAAAAACAAAGGGGTGGGAGGGATTTGCCCTTCATGCGAGTCTTTAAGGGTTTCCGTTCACCGCCAGCCAGAACGGGAAGCTGGCCACATCAAAGGTTTGCGCGATCTCGACATTGCGGCCGTCGATGACGGTTACCTGATCGCTTGCGGTAACGGCCACATACAGCCAGCGGTTATCCCTGCTGGCGCGTACGCCGTGCGGGCCGAAGCCGACCTTGACGGTCTTTACCACCTCCAGTGTAGCGGCGTCGATCACCGTTACCACCTCGTCGGCGATTGCGCCGGTAACGGCGTATCGGCCATCGGGGGTGACATCGATCCCGGCATGGCCGTTGCCCACCTTGATGATCTTGATCATCTGTTCGGTGTTCAAATCCAGCACGCCGACCTTGTTCGAGGCGTCGCGGATAAATACGCGTTTCTCATCCCTGGACAAATCTAGGTTATGCGGCGTATCGATGCCCGGGGTGGGGATCACCCGGGTCATCTTGCGCAGGCGGGTGTCGATCACCCCGAGCCCGGCGCCGCCCTGCATGGTGACATAGGCGACCTCGCCGTCGGCGCGAAAACGGATATTGTGGGGCATCTCTTTCACCGGAATGGTGGCGACCAGCTTCAGCCCGGCCAGATCGACCACGCTCACCGAGGCGGCCCCCTCGTTGGCGACATAGGCCGTCCGGCCGTCGGGTGAAATCTTCACCCCTTTGGCGTCCTTGCCGCATGCGATGTTGCCCAATTGCTTGCCGCTCTTGGCGTCGAAGATGTATAGGCTCCCTTCCTTGGGACTGCTGACCACCAGTGTCTGTTCGTCGGGGGTGACGGCGTTGTAAAGCATCTTGGGGCCGCCCGGCCAGAGCATCTGACCTGGATAGCGCGCCACTTGATCCGACTCCTTCAGGGTCACAAACACCGGTTCAGGGAAAAGCCCGTCCGCCTGCAACGCCGGAACACCAAGGCAGCCGGCAAGCAGCACGGAGATGTAGGTTTTCGTTACCCCCGACGCAGATTTGGCCATGATTCACGCTCCTTATCGTGTTTGACTCGTCAGACAAATAGGATAGATGCGGATCCGATGTAACTCTATATCATGCGCCGGGGCAACACCAGGCGGCAACGCCTGTCGTTATGGTTTGCAGTGTAAATCAGGCGACCCGGTGCCTGGGGGACTCCGCGTTCGCCACCTTCCCTGTGGGGAAGCGCGCGCATTGCCATTGATTTATCGGCTTCACCGCCTTGAAAAACACCGGCCGCCCCCTATATTTGTGGAGGTAAGTGATCGTCAGAAATCGACCCCATATAAGGAGGTGTTGAAATGTTTGCTGATCAGGGCAATTACGAGGGCGGCCTGTTCGACGAATTCAGGCGCCTGCAGCGGGAGATGGATCAACTCTTCGGCGCGGCGCCGTGGCCCAGCGGTATCCGGACGGTGGCGCGTGGTTCCTATCCCCCGATTAACATCGGCAGCACCGGGGAACAGGTCGATGTCTACCTGTTCGCCGCCGGCATGGATCCGAAGAGCCTGGATATCGCCATTCAACAAAACCTGCTGACCCTCTCCGGCGAGCGCAGGCTGCCGGCCGACGAGGGGGGCAATTATTACCGCAAGGAGCGCTTCGGAGGCGCCTTTCGCCGTGTCGTCACCTTGCCGGACGATGTGGACCCCGACAGGGTGAAGGCCAGCTACCAGGATGGCGTGCTGCATGTCACTATCCAGCGGCGCGAGTCGTCCAGGCCGCGCAGGATCGAGATTCAGTAAGGAGGTCAACGACATGAGCGAAACTCAAGACGTGACAACTCAGGAGGCCGGGACAGTGCAGGAGACCCCGGAGATGGAAAACGCGATCCGCCCGCCGGTGGATATCTTCGAGGATGCCAGCGGCATCACCCTGCGGGCCGATATGCCGGGTGTTTCCCGCGAGCGGCTCGATGTGCATGTGGATCGCGATACGCTCGCCATCGAAG
>JASBUE010000067.1 GCA_030148045.1 Candidatus Tenderia sp. | reverse complement strand
ACCGGGATCGTGCCGTTGACATGTCCGGTCTCTGGACTAGTGTACCTCGTCACTGATTCTGTCACGTTCAGAATCAGTGACGAGGTACACTAGGCAGCGAGGTCGAGGTGGAATATTACAACCGAAGGTTCAGCAATTGAGCTGCCTGCCGATCCTAATGATCACCCGGCCGGATGGCAAGGACTATCCGGTCGAGATTGTACTTTGGCTTCATACCCAAGATATGAAATAACCTTTTTTTGTTCGGGGTCATCCGGGTGGCCCTTAGTTTTACCAGTTCAGTAGGGACGTCCTCATGAAATTAAGAAGATTTTTGCTCTCCGTCATGATGCTTGCCGGTACCTTCACAGCGACACAGGTACTGGCGCACAAGGTCAATCTGTTCGCCTATGCCGAGGATGGCGAGGTCTACGTCGAGGGCTATTTTGTCGACGGCAAAAAGGCCCAGAACAGCAAGGTGGAGGTGTATTCCCCGGCGGGCGAGCTCCTGCTTGAAGGTATCACCAATGACGAAGGCCAGTACCGTTTCCCCGTGCCGCAGCAGAGCGACCTCAAAATCGTCGTCGATGCCGGCATGGGACACCAGAGTGAGTTCATAATGATGGCCGATGAGCTCGGCGGGAACGTGGTGGAGGACGATGCCGATACATTTGCGTCTGAGCGAGCGGTCTCAGATCAGGCCGCGGCCGACACGGCATCCGTCCCTTCCACAGGCAATGCCCCCCCCGGTCATCAGGCACTGGAGGCCGTTGTCAATCATGCGGTGAAGGAGGCCATCAAGCCGCTGGTTCGGGAGTTGGCGGCGTCGCAGCAGAAGGCCTCGCTGTCCGGCATCGTCGGCGGCGTGGGCTATATCATCGGCTTTCTTGGTCTGTTCGCCTATTTCAAGGCGCGTCAGCATGACGGCCAGAAATAACCCCCGCCCGCAGCTTGATGACATAAATCACCCCTTCGTGCTACTCTCGGCCAGGTATTTTCGGAGTAAGAAATAGATGCATATTGCAGACGGTATTGTTTCCGGCCCGGTGCTGACGGCAGGGTTCGGTGTGGCGGCGGTGCTCGCCGCTGCCACCATGCGCAATGTTGACCTGGAGGAGATACCAAAAATCTCCGTCGTCACCGCCATTTTTTTCGTCGCCAACTTCATTCACATTCCCCTGGTCGTCGCCAGCATTCATCTCATCCTCAACGGCCTGGCCGGCGTAATCCTCGGCAGGCGCGCCTTTATGGCGATCATGCTGGGGGTGGTGCTGCAGTCCTTTTTCGGTTTTGGCGGGGTCTCGGTGATCGGCGTCAACAGCGTCATGCTGGGCGGCGGGGCCTTGCTGGCTTACGGGATCTGGCAATGCCGCCACCTGGTGTCGTTCCCCGGTCGCGAAGTGATTTTCGGCGCCCTGGCCGGCGGGGGCGGCATCTTCTTTTCAGGGTGCATATTGGCCCTGGCGCTGGTGACCACCGGCGAAGCCTTCCTGGTCACCGCGCAATTGGTTCTCGGCTATCATGTGGTGCTGATGGTGCTGGAGGGCATCGTGACCGGTGCCTGCGTCGGTTTTCTAATGAAGACCAAGCCTGATTTACTGGCTGGCCAGCGTCGCGCCGTGGCAGCGGGATAGGCATCGCCGTGTCACTGGATATCGACCGCCACGCGCATCTGGTATCGTCCATTCAACGGTGGGATCCGCGCTTTAAAATTGCGTCCCTGATGTTGTTGATCCTGAGTATCGCCCTGGTACACAGCATTGTCCTGGTCGGGGCCGGACTGGTGGTGGCTGCCGGGCTGCTGTTGCTATCGAAGATTCCACTGTCGTTCGTGTTTCAGGGGCTCAAGTGGATAGTGCTTTTCCTGCTGCCCTTTTTCATCATTCTGCCGCTCACCTATCCAGCCGAGACCAGCGCCCACTTTCTGGGAATGCCGTTTGCGGAGGAAGGATTGCGCTTGGCGGTATTGATTGTGCTGAAGGCGCTCGCCATTGTGTTGATCGCCTACGTGATTTTTGGGTCCAGCCGTTTCGATATCAACCTGATCGCCCTGCAGCATCTCAAGTGTCCCGCGGTAGTGGTGCAGATCATGCTCTTTACCTATCGCTTTATCTTTCTGTTTTTATCGGAAATGAGGCGGATGGACCTGGCAATGAAGGCCCGCGGCTTCGTCAAAAAGGCGGACCTGTACACCCTTAAAGTGATGGGTGGTTTCGTCGGTACCTTGCTGATTCGCAGTTTTGAACGCACCGAACGCATCTACAAGGCGATGCTTTCCAAGGGATATCAGGGGGAGTTCCATACCCTGGTCAAGTTTAATGCCGCGGCCAAGGACTTCGTTAAGGCCACTATTATCGCCGCCATCGCCGTTGCCCTGTTTGGCATGGACATGACGGGAATGCTCATTCAGGCAGAGCAGGGCTGGATATGAGAAGGTAAACAAGATTATGAGCAGAGATATCGCCATTCAGGTCAAGGATGTTTCTTTTGATTATCCCGACGGTCATGAGGTTCTGAAAGGGGTCAATTGCACCATCCGTGCGGGTGAGAAGGTGGCGCTAATCGGGCCGAACGGCGCGGGCAAATCCACGTTCATGAGTTTATTGAATGGCGTCGCCATGGCCACCAAGGGCCAGGTCATGATAGGGGGGCAGGTGGTGGCCAAGGACAACCTGAAACAGATTCGGCGCAAGGTCGGCATTGTATTTCAGGACCCGGATGACCAGCTCTTCTGTCCCACTGTTTTCGACGATGTTGCCTTCGGCCCGCTCAACCTGGGTTTGCCCAAGGGTGAGATCGAGGCCCGTGTTACCGAAGCCCTGGATACGGTGGGCCTGACGGGGTTTGAGGAGCGTTCGTCATTTCATCTGTCGTTCGGCGAACGCAAGCGTCTGGCCTTGGCGACGGTGTTGTCGTATCAGCCGGATATACTGGTGTTTGACGAACCCTCCACCAATATGGATCCGCTGAACCGACGCAAGCTGATTCACTGGCTGGCGCAGTCGGACAAGACCATCCTTCTGTGTACCCATGACCTGGATATCGCCCTGGATGTGTGTGACCGTTGCCTGATGCTCTCCGACGGGGTATTCGTCGCCGACGGGCCGGCCTCCGACATTCTCTACAACCGTGCCCTGCTGGAGGAGAATCATCTCGAGTTGCCATTGGCTCTGATGACCCACGAGTTGCTGCACGAAAAGCTCAGCACGGGGCAGATGGATGCGGAACATAAACGGATTATCGCTACTTTCCTTCACGCCCATCGCCACAGTCATGGCCCCGACGGTCATGAACATGTCCATATCCACTTCCACCCCCATGAACACGAACATATGCATCATGATGTCGCCAATGAGCATATTCATGAAAGCATCAAAATTCCGCTGGACGAGGAGTTGGAGCATAGCCACAATCATACCGATCATGACCACTCGGCAACCAAAAAGTGAGGGTGTGGTTTAGGGCGCCGGAGGCCGGGATTCCGTTTCGTCCTGAGATGGGTTATCGAAACGGATTCGTTCAGGGGCGATGGCGCCGCCGGAGATGATGAAGGTCATCGCCTCTTCCACCGTCCAGTCCGTCGAGACCAGTCTTTCCGCCGGTACGATTTCAAGATAGCCCGAGGTCGGGTTGGGGGTGGTGGGCACATAGACCGCGGCAAGCGCCTGGCCGGTCACCTCATCCTGCATCACGCGTGTCACGAATCCGACGGTCTTCATTTGAGACGACGGGAACTCGATCAACACCACCCGTTGCAGTTTTTCCGGTTTTTGCTGCAGCACGCTGAGCAGTTTTTTGGTGGAACCGTAGATGGTCTGCACCAGCGGGATTCTGTTCAGGAAGAGGTCGAGCAGATCGAGCAGTTTCTTGCCGATCACCCGGCTGGCCAGCCAACCGAGCGTATAGAGGGCGATCAGGGTCAGCAACACCGCCAGAATATTCTGAAACCAGGGTTCAAGCAGCCACCGGCCGAGTTCGGGCGAGTAGTCCTGAAGTTTGTTGGCCAGCGCTTTGACCCAGGGCCTACCGGCCTTGGAAAGCTGGTTGAAGAAAAAATTGAACACCAGCCAGGTGATCCAGACCGGGATCACCGTAATGATGCCGGTAATCAGGTAGCGCTGCAGGTGAGGAACGAAACGCCGTTTCATCGCCGGTTATCTCTATCACTGTGTTCGTTGCCGGCCAGGTAGAGCCAGACGAAGCCCCAGACGCCGGCGGCGATGGAGGCGAACAGGATACCGGTCTTGGCCATGAGCAAGTAGTCCGTCTGGCCGGCAAAGGCGAGTTCGGCGATGAAGATCGACATGGTGAAGCCGATACCGCCCAGCAGCGACACGCCTGCAATGTGATTAAATGTGACGCCCTCGGGCAGTTTGCCCGCCCCGAGCTTGATGGCCAGCCACGAAAAGCCGGCGATGCCCAGGAATTTACCCAGTATCAGCCCCAACATGACGCCGATGGTGACCGGGTGGATCAGCGTCTCGCCCAGCGAGGAGAAATCCACCGGAATACCTGCGTTGGCCAGCGCAAACAGGGGGATGATGAGGAAGGCCACCGGCGTATGCATACTGTGTTCGAGGCGCTGGAGTGGTGTTTCCACCAGATGCACGCCGTTTTCAAGGGTCTGCAGGATAGAGCGCTGTTCCTCGTTGCGCATGATGCTCATCCCGGGTTTGTGGGATCGGTCGAACTTATCCAGCAGACGGCGCACCAGCTGGCTGAATTGCTGCGGTTCGAACTTCGGCCGCGCAGGGATAGTCAGCGCGGTCAGGACGCCTGCCAGCGTGGCGTGCACGCCCGATTTCAGCATGGCGAGCCAGAGCAGGATACCGATCAGAAAATAGAGCAGGGGCCTGCGTATGCCAAGTACGTTCATCAGTATCAACAAAACGAACAGCGCCGCAGCGATTCCCAGTGAGCCCCAATAGATCGTATCGGTATAAAACAAAGCGATCACGATCACGGCCCCCAGGTCGTCGACGATCGCCAGTGCCACCAGAAAGGTCAGCAGGGCCTTGGGGGCGCGGCTGCCCAGCAGCACCAGGACGCCCACGGCAAAGGCGATATCGGTGGCCATGGGGATACCCCAGCCGGAGCCGGTGTCGGGACCACCGCTGAAAAGAGTGTAGATCAGGGCGGGAACGATCATGCCGCCGATGGCGGCGATGATGGGCAGAGAGGCCTTGCTGATATCCGAGAGTTCGCCGACGATCACTTCACGCTTGATTTCCAGGCCGACAACGAAGAAGAACAGCGCCATGAGACCGTCATTGATCCAGTGGTGCAGGGTTTTTTCCAACTCCAGGCCGCCCAGGGAGAGGCTTAGCGGCGTCTGGAGTATGTGCTGATACGCCTCCAGGAAACCGAGGTTCACCACCGCCAGGGCGATAATCGTACAGCCCATCAACAGCAGGCCGCCGGTGGTCTCGCGATGGATAAATTCCTCAAAAGGGGTTAGGACTCTGTCAAAGGCCTTTTCCAGCGCCGTGTCTTTCGTCTCGATAATCTGTTTTGGGTCGTCTGCCATCACCTCTCCTGACCGGGTTGTGCGCTTCGCGCCTATGGTACAGCAAAAATTCACTTAATATCAAATAGTTATTAGACTCATTCGCGGCGCTCCCGAGGCGCGGTCAGGGATGCATGAGTGGGTGTGCGATGTCATGTGAGAGCGTTAACAATCAAGGACTTAAATCTTGGCTTGCGCCCTTAAAGTTTCCAACCTCGTATCCGATAAGACTTGGCAAGGGTGGATATTTCCTCGGAAAACAAGCTGCGGTAGCCGCGGGGCTACTGGCGTCCGGAGACAATTATGACGGAACAAATCCAAGAGGTTGGTGTGCCAATGAACAACATAGACGGACCTGTAACCATGATTGACGACATTAGTCTGCTCAAAGACGTCCTGGAGCATGCCCCCATCAACATCATGATGGCGGATGCGAACGAAAACGTGGTTTTCGTCAATCGCCGTGCCAGAGAGGTGCTTACCGAGATCGAGGATGACCTGGCTAAATATCTGCCTGGCTTCAAGGTCTCGGAAGTGATGGGGGGCAGCATCCATCGCTACCACAAGGATCCGGATGCCATCAAGAAGATCCTCCACGGCCTAAAACCCGGCAGCATTCACAAGGGTGAAATCAAGCCCGGCCCCTTCGTGTTCGAACATGAAACCCGCCTGCTGGTGGACAGAAACGGTGATCTGGCCGGCTACGTGGTGCAGTGGTTCGACGTGACCGAAAAGCGTCTGAAGGAAGAACAGGCGTCGCGTCTGCAGCGCGCGGTCGACGGCGCCCAGACGGCGATGATGATGATCGATCGCGATTTCAATATCACCTACGCCAATGAGGCGACCCAAGAATTGATGGTAAAGCACGGCGATACCTTAAAGGGGCTGTTTCCTGGGTTCGACCCGCACAAGCTGGTAGGGGTCAATATCGACGTCTTTCACAAGAATCCCACCCACCAACGTCAGCTACTGGCCAATCCGGCCAACCTGCCCTACGAGACCGATATTGTCGTCGGCCCATTGAAATTTCATCTTCGTGTCAGCGCCATCCATGGCCTGGACGGTAACTATATCGGCAACACCCTGGAGTGGTCGGATGTCACCGAGCTACGCGCCAGCGAGCTGGAGGTGTCACGCCTCAAATCGGCCGTTCAGGGGGCGAATACCGCGCTCATGCTGTGTGACGAAAACCTGGATATCACTTACGTCAATCCGGCGGTAATCGAACTGCTGGGCAAACGCCAGGATGAACTGCGTCAGGTCTTTCCGGGTTTCGACCCCCATAATCTGGTCGGCGTCAATATCGATCGTTTCCATAAAAACCCGGCCCATCAGCGCGCCCTGTTGGCGGACATGAGCCGCCTGCCCGCCACTGGTACCATCCGTCTGCTGGACTTGGTGTTCCAGGTCAACGCCACGGCCATTGTTGGCCCGGATGGCGGCTATATGGGCAACATGGTGGAATGGAAGGATCTGACCGAACAGACCGACGCCGAGGAGCAGCTTGCGAGCCTGATCGAGTCGGCCGTGGCCGGTGATCTTAATCGACGCCTCGATACCTCGAAGTATTCTGGTTTTATGAAAGGATTGGGCGACAAGATCAACGATATGTTGCAAGCCGTCGTCGAACCGATCCGTGAATCCACTCGGGTCATCCAGGCCCTGTCAGAGGGCGATCTGACCCAGCAGATGACGGGCGAATACCAAGGCGAGTTCGCCGTGTTGCGCGACGCACTGAACAACTCATTGACCAACCTGCAGTCCATGGTGGCCGAGATTATTCATGCCTCGGGCAATATCAGCAGCGGTGCCGGGGAAATCTCGCAAGGCAATGCCGATCTCAGTCAACGTACCGAGGAGCAGGCCTCCTCCGTGGAAGAGACCGCTTCCACCATGGAAGAGATGACCAGTGTAGTGAAACAGAATGCTGACAATGCCCGTCAGGCCAATCAACTGGCCAGCGGTGCACGTCAGCAGGCTGAGAAGGGCGGCGAGGTGGTCGGCAATGCCGTCACCGCCATGGCCTAGATCAACGCCAGCAGCAAGAAGATCGAAGACATCATCAGTGTCATTGATGAAATCGCCTTCCAGACCAATCTGCTTGCCCTGAACGCCGCGGTCGAGGCGGCCCGTGCCGGGGAACAGGGCCGCGGCTTTGCCGTGGTCGCCGGCGAGGTGCGCAGCCTGGCGCAACGCAGTGCCGCCGCCGCCAAGGAGATCAAGGGACTGATCAAGGACAGTGTCAGCAAGGTCGAAGAGGGCAGCCGCCTGGTGGACGAATCCGGCAAGACCCTGGAAGAGATCGTGGTGGCCTCGAAGAAGGTCAGCGATATCATTGCCGAGATCGCCGCCGCCGGCCAGGAGCAGGCTACCGGCATCGATCAGATCAACAAGGCGATTACCCAGCTAGAGTCCGTGACGCAACAAAACGCAGCACTGGTTGATCAGGCGGCCTCGGCCAGCGAATCCATGGCCAGCCAGGCGACGGGGCTGCAACGGTTGGTCGGGCAGTTTACCATTGAAGAGTCGTTGATCCGGCATGAGCCGCCAGCGGCAAGAACCGCGACAGCCGCCGCTGCGCCGCGCCGGATGAAGCAGACACCGCCACCCGTGACGCGTGCCAGGCCAAAGCCACAGGATGAAGGTGAAGAGTGGGAAGAGTTTTAAAACACCCGCGACTGTGAAAGAATGCAAAGCTGGTTTTATACCAGCTTTTTTTTGGGATGAATGTAGACGCCTGGATCACCATCGCCGTTATCAGCGCCTGTTTCCTTACCCTGGTGTTTACCCGTTGGGCCGCCGACGTGGTGTTGATGGGCGGGGTGACGCTGTTGCTGGTGCTCGGCGTTCTCTCGCCCGAGGCCGCGCTGTCCGGGCTCGCCAACGAAGGCATGGTGACGGTCGGGGTACTGTTCATCGTGTCGGCAGGATTGAAGGAGACCGGCGCGATCAACTGGCTCAGTGACAGTCTGCTGGGCCGACCCACTTCAATTGCTAATGCCCAGTTGCGTGTCATGGCTCCGGTGGCGGGGCTGAGCGCCTTTCTCAATAACACCCCCGTGGTCGCCATGCTGCTGCCAGCCATCAGCGACTGGGCGCGCAAATACCAGCTCTCAGTCTCGAAACTGTTGATGCCCTTAAGCTACGCCGCCATCGTCGGCGGTACCTGCACGCTGATCGGCACCAGCACCAATCTCATCGTCAACGGCCTGGTGATCAAGGAATCGGGTACCGCGGGGCTGAGCATGTTCGAACTGGCCTGGATAGGGATTCCGGCTACGGTGCTGGTGTTCATCTATGTCCTCATCGCCGGCAAATGGTTGTTGCCCGAACGTAAATCGGCCATCACCCAGTTTTCCGACGTGCGCCAGTATACGGTGGAGATGCTGGTGGAGCCGCGCAGCAGCCTGGAAGGCAAATCGATTGAAGAGGCCGGTCTGCGCCAGCTGAGCGGGCTTTATCTGGTCGAGATCGAGCGGCGCGGTCATATCCTGCCCGCCGTCTCTCCCAAGGAGCGCCTCGAAGGTGGTGACCGCCTGGTGTTCGCGGGCGTGGTCGATTCAGTGGTGGAACTGCAGAAAATCCGCGGGCTGACGCCGGCGACCAATCAAGTCTTCAAAGTGAACGTGCCGCGGCCCGAGCGCAGCTTCATCGAGGCGGTTGTTTCCGATACCAACCCGCTGGTGGGCAAGACGGTCAAGGAGGGGCGCTTCAGGTCCCGTTACAACGCCGCCATCATCGCCGTCTCACGCAACGGCGAGCAATTGAGAATGAAGATCGGTGAGATCGTGCTGCAGGCAGGCGACACCCTGTTGCTGGAGGCGCCGGCCGCGTTTACCGAGAACCACCGCAATTCGCGTGATTTTTTCCTGGTCAGTGAACTGCTGGGCAGTAACCCGCCACGCCATGACCGCGCCCTGCTGTCGATCTCCATACTGCTGGGCATGGTGCTGCTGGTCTCGACCGGGGTGTTGTCCATGCTCAAGGGTGCGCTGCTGGCCGCCGGCTTGATGATCGTCAGCCGTTGTCTCAGCGGCAACAGTGCCCGGCGCGCGGTGGACTGGCAGGTGCTGGTGGTGATCGCCGCCTCCTTCGGTCTCGGCCAGGCCTTGTATCAAACCGGCGGGGCTGACTATCTGGCCAAC
Organism: Candidatus Tenderia sp.; assembly: GCA_030148045.1. Taxonomy (GTDB): domain Bacteria; phylum Pseudomonadota; class Gammaproteobacteria; order Tenderiales; family Tenderiaceae; genus Tenderia. The sequence continues at coordinate 14,010 of JASBUE010000067.1, read as the reverse complement.
AGGATCCTCGGTCTGGCCGGCGAAGGCCATCCCCTCGTCGCCCTGGCGGCGGTCTATTTCGCCACGGCGCTGCTGACCGCCATGATTACCAACAACGCCGCCGCCGTCTTGATGTTTCCGGTGGTGCTGTCCATGGCCGCCTCGCTGGACGTCAGCTTCATGCCATTCGTGATCGTGTTGATGGTGGCGGCCTCGGCCAGCTTCGCCACTCCCATCGGCTATCAAACCAATCTTATGGTTTTCGGTCCCGGCGGCTACCACTTTTCCGATTATATTCGCATGGGGCTGCCGCTGACTGTCCTGATCGGGGGGCTTTGTCTACTGATCGTGCCCTTGGTCTGGCCCTTTTAGCCGTTTGGGCGTGAAGTAGTGTAGAATAGGCAGCCTTGCTGACCGCCTTCGGGCAACCAGTCATAGTCATCAAAAAATCAACTTGTTATAAACCGGGGTACAGCATAGATGACAACATCTAAAAATATTTATTGGCATTCTGCGACGATCAGCCGCGCGGATCGTGAAAAACTGAACGGCCACAAAAGCGCCATTCTTTGGTTTACCGGGCTTTCCGGCGCCGGTAAATCGACCCTGGCCCATGCCGTTGAAGACCGGCTTTATCAGCTGGGCGCCCGCACCTATGTGCTCGATGGCGACAACATCCGTCACGGCCTGTGCAAGGACCTGGGATTTTCGGACGTCGATCGCACCGAAAACATTCGCCGCATCGGCGAGGTGGCCAAGCTGTTCACGGACAGCGGCGTGATTGCGCTGACGGCCTTTATCTCCCCGTTTCGCTCCGACCGCGACGCGGTGCGCGCCTTGGTTGAAGACGGCGACTTTATCGAAATCTATTGCAAATGCGACCTCGATGTCTGCGAGGAACGGGATGTGAAGGGGCTCTACAAAAAGGCCCGCGCCGGCGAGATTCCCGAGTTCACCGGCATCAACTCGCCCTATGAAGAACCACTCAACCCCGAGATCGTTGTCGATACCGCCGCGCAGAGCATTGAAGAGAGTGTGGAGCAGGTCATCCGTGCCCTGGTGGGACGCAATATCATCCCCGCTGATTAAAAGATGTTCGGGCCTGCCCGCCGCGTACCGGCCCGTTTTGTGACGGAGACTCTCTAACTTTAATGCCCGGTCTTTATTCACTGCTTAAACCACTCGTTTTTCGTCTCGATCCAGAGAAAGCCCACAACCTGACCCTCTCAACGCTGGACCTGGCCTACAAGACAGGGCTGATCAGGGCGCCCGTACATCGAACGGACAACGGCATCGAGGTCATGGGGTTGCGCTTCCCTGCCGTTGTCGGCCTGGCCGCCGGCCTGGACAAGAATGGCGATCACATCGATGGCCTCGCCGCGCTGGGTTTCGGTTTCATAGAAGTCGGCACGGTGACGCCCCGGCCTCAGCCCGGTAATCCGAAACCCAGATTGTTCAGGATTCCGCAGGCCGAGGCCATCATCAACCGCATGGGCTTTAACAATCTCGGTGTCGATTACCTGGTGGAGCGGGTCAAGCAGAGCGAATTTAAAGGTATCATCGGCATCAACATCGGCAAGAACTTCGACACGCCTATCGAAAAAGCGGTGGACGATTACCTGATCGGCCTGCAAAAGGTCTACGCCCATGCCAGTTATGTAACGGTGAATATTTCATCGCCCAACACCGCCAATCTGCGCGAGTTGCAGCACAAGGATCAGCTCGGCGGTCTGTTGTCGGCACTGAAACAGGAACAGCAACGCTTGCAGACGCAGCACGATAAGTCTGTACCGCTGGTGCTGAAGATCGCCCCGGACCTGGATGATACGGGGCTGACTATCATTGCCGAAACACTTTTGGCCTACGGGATCGAGGCCGTCATCGCCACCAACACCACTCTTTCCAGGGAGGGTGTCGAAGGTCTGCCGCACGGCGATGAGCAAGGCGGCTTGAGCGGTGCGCCTCTTACGAAACATTCCACTGAGGTGGTAAAGAAACTCTATCGCATCCTTGGCGACAAGGTGCCGATCATTGCCGCTGGCGGCATACTCAGTGCGGAGGACGCCCAGGCCAAGCTGGACGCCGGCGCGAAACTGGTACAGGTCTATAGCGGTCTGATTTATCGCGGGCCGCAACTGGTACGCGACATCATCGAATCCTGCCACATCGGCTGAACACACAAAGACTGGATGAGCACGGATGCAAGCAGCCATTCATATTGACAATGTACAAAAATACTATGGCGCTGTGCATGCCCTTAAGGGTATGTCGTTTACGGTGGAGAAGGGCGAATTCTTCGGCCTGCTCGGACCGAATGGTGCCGGCAAATCCACCCTCATCAATATCATCGCGGGCCTGACGCGCATGGACAGCGGCAAGGTGACGGTGATGGGGCATGACGTGGTCAAGCATTATCGCCGGTCGCGCCGGCAGCTCGGCGTCGTACCGCAGGAGCTGGTCTACGATCCGTTTTTCTCGGTGCGCGAAATTCTGCAGATCCAGGCCGGTTATTTCGGCAAGGGAAAGTTATGCGCCGCCTGGATAGATTCACTGCTGGAAGGGTTGAAGTTGACCGATAAAGCCGATGCCAACATGCGTGCCTTATCCGGCGGGATGAAACGGCGTGTGCTGATCGCCCAGGCCCTGGTGCACAAGCCCGATGTGGTCATCCTCGATGAACCCACCGCCGGTGTGGATGTGGAATTGCGCGCTTCATTGTGGGAATTCGTCAAGGCATTACATCAGGACGGCCATACCATTGTCCTGACTACCCACTATCTGGAAGAGGCGGAGAGCCTGTGCCAGCGCATTGCCATAGTTGATCACGGCCGGTTGATCGCGCTGGACAGCAAGGAGGCACTGCTGGCCCGCGGTGTGGGTAAGACCTGTACCGCGTCGGTGACGCTGGCAAAACCGCTGCTGCAGATTCCCCAACGCCTTGCCGCCAAGGTCAAATCCGTCGATGGTGAAAGAATCGAGTTCATTCTCAACCGCGATACCGACACCATTATTTCTCTGGTCGACGGCCTGCGCGATCTGGGCGCCGAGATCATCGACCTGCGCACCGAGGACGCCGATCTTGAAGATGTCTTTATGGAATTGACGGGGCAGCAGGCGCCATGAACTGGGAAGGTATGTTTACGCTTTTTTATAAAGAGCTGAAGCGTTTCGGCAAGGTCGCCCTGCAGACCGTTATGGCGCCGATCGTCACGGCACTGCTGTACTTGCTGGTGTTCTCCCATGTGCTGGAGGAGCATGTGCGTGTCTACGAGAATGTCAGCTACACCGCCTTCCTGATCCCCGGCCTGATGATGATGTCCATCATCCAGAACGCCTTCGCCAACAGTTCCTCGAGCCTGATCCAGTCCAAGGTGACGGGCAATATCGTGTTCGTACTGCTGACGCCGTTGTCCTATCTGGAATTCTATCTCGCCTTTCTGTTTGCCGCCGTCGTGCGCGGCGTAGTGGTCGGTCTGGGGATTTTTATTGTCGCTGTTGTGTTTGTTTCCTTGCCTCTGCACAGTGTTCCCTGGTTGATTATGTTTGCCTTTGTCAGCAGCGCAGTGCTCGGAACCATGGGCATTATCGCCGGGATCTGGGCGGAAAAATTCGACCATATGGCCGGCTTCCAGAACTTTATTATCATGCCGCTCTCGTTTCTAAGCGGCGTTTTTTATTCCATTCATTCCTTGCCTGAATTCTGGCAGGCGGCATCCAAGTTCAACCCCTTCTTTTATATGATTGACGGCTTCAGGTATGGTTTTTTCGGGGCCTCGGATGTGAATCCGGTCTTCAGTCTGTTCGTGGTCTTGCTGTTCTGGAGTGGTCTTGGCACTTTCACGCTGTTTATGTTGCGGAGCGGCTACAAGTTACGTGACTGAGCACCTGTCTTGAATATGAGTCTCGTTAAGTATAAACTTGTAAGGTAAGAAGTCATCCACTGACATAAAGGGGGTGGATTTTATCGTATCTCCCCTCAAGATCGCGATATTTATATGCGCAGATATATCAGGCATCCGTCGGATATCCCGATTGAATTCCATGTCGAAGGGGTGGCTGTACACAATCAGGAAAGCCTGCATGATGTCAGTTATGGCGGACTCTCCTTCACGTCAAAGTCCCGGATACAGTCCGGCTCAACCATCAATATCACAATCCGCTTCGTTGATCCACCATTCAGCACGACCGCACTGGTCAAGTGGTGCCGCAAACGCGGTGATCACTATGATGTCGGCGTGGCCTTTTGCGATCCGGAAGACGCCTACCGAGCACGTATGATCGAACAGGTCTGTCACATCGAACATTACAAACGAAAAACACTGGCGAAAGAGGGGCGCCAGCTGACAGGGGAAGAGGCCGCCACCGAGTGGATCAGGCGCTTTGCATCCAAATTTCCCAAAATCGAATTGCAAGAGTAGGGATCGATCGCATTGAAGCCGGTCAATTCTATGGTTATGGGAATTAACCAAGGTGCCACATTAATCCAGGGAGGCAATTTATGAATGTGGTGATTACTGGCGCAGCCCGGGGAATAGGGCTGGGTTTTGTCGAGCACTATCTGTCCATCGGTGCAACGGTGTGGGCCTGTTATCGTTCCGACAAGAGCGGGCTCAATCGTCTCGGCTCGGACAGGTTAAAAACCGTTCAATGGGATGTGACCAAAGAAAAGGATAATGGCTTTATCAAGACGTCGGCGTTTCCTGACTTGATCGACCTGCTGATCAATAACGCCGGCGTCTACGGGCCGGACAAGGAGACGGGGCAGTCACTGGATACGGTGACGCCCGATGACATGCTGCGCCTGTTGGACGTCAACTGCGTCGGCCCCCTGCGTGTGGTGCAACGCCTGAAATCAAGGCTGATTTCGGCCAAGGGCAAGATCGCCAACATCAGTTCCAAAATGGGGTCGTGCGAAGACAATACCAGCGGCGGCTGTTATGCCTATCGCGCATCCAAATCATGTCTGATCAGCGTGTCCAAGTCCATGGCCATTGATTTGTCGCCGTACGATGTGCGGGTGATCACCCTCCATCCGGGCTGGGTCAGAACCGACATGACCCAACACAGCGGCCTGATAGACGTGGAGTCTTCGGTGAAGGGCATGGCCGGGATCATTGACAATATCGACCATTACAGCCCCGGCGCTTTCATTGCCTTCGATGGCAAGTGCATACCTTATTGATCGATCGTTGAACCAACGGCTTACCGATTATTGAAGTGTTAACAGGCCCTAAGGAATACCCCTCTCTCAAGGCATTTCCTCGGCCGGGGATTCCAGGGCATCGGTAATGGCCGATTCCAGCGCATCCAGCCTGGCCTCGGCTTGAAGGGGCGAGTGGTACCTGCCATGCTGATACAGAAACAGTGATGGCAGGTGGAAGACATCGAACTCCTCGGTCAGCGCCTGGTCGAGTCCGGCATCCACTTTGAATACGTTGATATCCGGATGCTTCTTGCAGAACTGTTCCAGCAGTTGTTCCCAGTAGCGACAGGAAAGGCATTCCTTGCTGGAAAAAAAGACGAGGGACAGGCCGGGGGTGCTTTCCAGCGTCTGGTGGAATTCGAACTGTTCCAGTGCATAAACTGCAGCCATGTGGCGATCTCCGGTACGGGGTTCCGGTTCAAGATAATTCATGGCCGGATATCTTTCAAGACAATTACCGTTTCAGGATTTCAAAGCTATTCCCCGCTGTCAGGCGAATGCGTTTTGCGCTGCCGGCGGGAAGCTCGAGCACATATTGCGCCGGCTCGGTGTTAGTGTAGGTTTTACAAGGGCTTATCCTGCAGGGCTGGACATTTTTGAAGGACTGTACGAGGCGGCCCTCGCGGTCGAAAAATAGGATGTCCAGGGGGATCAGGGTCTGTTTCATCCAGAAAGAAATAATCTGCGGCCCGGGGTAGACAAACAGCATTCCCTGATTGGGGGCCAGCACATCTCTGTACATCAAGCCCTGTTTGCGTTCCTCCCGGGTGACAGCCAGCTCCACCTCGAAGAGATGGCCATTGATGGATATCAATGCCTCGGCGGCGAAAGCCTCCGTCATCAGGAGCAGACACGCGATGGAGATGAATTTTTTCATGCCCGCCTGGCCGGGGTGAACAGACGGAGAGTGTAGCAGAACGGCGATCAGCGCTCGCTATCAGCGGAAAGAATTTTGCGGATCAGCGATTTGACTTCTCGAGGTTCGAAGGGTTTGTCGCACAGGGCGGAAACGCCGGACTGTTTCACGCCGGCCAGGTGACTGTGGCTGGCCTCGCTGGTCACCATCAGCACGGGGACGGAGCGTTGGTGGCTGTGCTGACGGATGTACTGCGTCAGTTCCTTGCCGTCCATCTCGGGCATGTTGGAGTCGGTCACGATCAGATCAAAAAAGCGCCGCCCCATGACCTCGACGGCCTCTTGGCCGTTGACCGCCTGAGTGATTTCATCGATGCCCAGATTGTTGAGCACCCGGCAGATATGTTTTCTTGCCGTCAAACTGTCGTCAACCACGAGAACACTCAGTTCGTCCAGACGGACTTCCTCCAGCAAGGACTGGTCCGGCTCGATGAATTCCAGGGTCGAATAGAGCGCGCGGGTGAGGTCCTGGGCCTGGAAGGGTTTGGGCAGGATGGCGATGACGCCGGCCTGGCGAATGGGTTCGAGATAATAATCCGACTCTTCGCTGGAGATGAGCATGAACGGGATCGCTTCCAGTTCCGCTTCGCTGCGCATCGCCTGAACCAGTTGTGTGCCGGTCATGTCGGGCATGTGCATGGCGCTAATGACCAGGTCCGGCTTGAAGCCGCGCATGTCGGTAAGCGCCGCGCCGGCCTCCTTGAAGTGGTCCAGACGGGTGACTCCCATTTGGTTCAGCTGCCCACTGATAATGCGCCACTGGGTGGGGGAGGGTTCGACCACGCTGATGGCGAGGTCGCTGAGATTGAGATGACCGGACATGGCGACTTGGGTTCGTTATTACCGTATATTTTGTATCGACAAGTTCCGATAAACTTTAATCCTCTAATAGTCGTATCCCCGCCTCAGCCAGCATGTGGCTGAGCTTGATCAGGGGCAGGCCGATCAAGGTGTTGGGGTCCTCGCCTTCGAGGCGTTCGAACAGGGTGATACCCAGGCCTTCGGACTTGAACGAGCCGGCACAATTGTAGGGGCGTTCCTTGCTCAAATAGCCCTCGATTTCGCTCTCCGTAAGCCGACGGAAATGGACATTGAAGGGGACTACTTCGCTTTGGTAATCGCCCGAGGCCGAATCAAGCAGCACCAGCGAGGTCAGGAACAGCACCTCGTTTCCCGAGGCGTCGGCGAGCTGTCGTCTCGCCGCTTCGTGACCGCCGGGCTTGCCGAGGATGCGGCCGTTGAGCAGGGCCACCTGGTCGGAGGCGATGATCAGGGCGTCGCGATTGCAATGCGCAACGGCGCGCGCCTTTTCCAGGGCCAGGCGCGCCACCAGTTGTTCCGGTGTTTCCTTATCCAGGGGGGTTTCATCGACGCCGGGTGAAACGCAGCCGAAGTCGAGACCGAGTTTGCGCAATAGTTCGCGCCGGTAGGGCGATGAGGAGGCGAGGATGATCCGTCTATTTATCAAGCCGCTTATTCGATTTCGATCAATGTCTCGTCGGGATTGACCGTATCGCCCCGCTGGACGTGAATGGCCACCACCTTGCCGGAGATGGGGGCCTGGAGCTCGGTCTCCATTTTCATCGCCTCGGTCACCAGCAGGGGATTGCCTTCCTTCACCTCATCGCCCTCTTTGACCAGCACATCGACGATGGTGCCGGGCATGGAGGTGGTGACATGGCCGGGTTGTTTGGCCTGCGGACGCTTGCTGCCCTTGGTCTTGGCCGGCAGTACCTCGCCGCTTTCGGCCAGGCCGATCTCCTCCAGCGTTTCGACCATGATCTCTTCCGGCACGCCGTCAACCGAGACGTAAAAAGGACGCCGGTTATCGGCTTTATGGCCGGTCCCGGTCACCTTGATGTGATAGGTTTCGCCATGCATGGTGACATTGAACTCGACCGGGGTGGTGCCGCTCGACTCCTTCGCTTCGACGGTCTCGAGCGGCTCGGGCACCAGGGTGCCGGCGGCACGTTCTTCGAGAAACGTGCGCCCTACTTCGGGAAACATGGCATAGGTGAGCACATCCTCTTCGGTGGTGGCGAGCGCGGCGATCTTGTCGCGCAGCTCGTCCATTTCGGGTGGTAGCAGGTCGGCCGGGCGGCAGTCGATGACGTCCTCGTTGCCGATGGCCATCTGGCGCACGATATCGTTGACTTTGCCCGGCGACCTGCCGTAGCGGCCCTGCAGATAGTATTTAACCTCGTTGCTAATGTTCTGGTAACAGGCGCCGGAGAGTACGTTGAGCACGGCCTGTGTGCCGACGATCTGTGAAGTGGGGGTGACCAGGGGCGGGTAACCCAGGTTTTCACGTACCCGCGGCACCTCTTCCAGCACCTCGTTCATGCGCTCCAGGGCGCCCTGTTCTTTGAGCTGGTGGGCCAGGTTGGAGATCATGCCGCCCGGAATCTGGTTGACCTGCACACGGGTATCGACGCCGGTGAATTCGCTTTCGAAACGGGCGTATTTTTTGCGCACTCCGTAAAAATAAAAACCGATCTGCTGTAATAGCTCCAGATCGAGACCGGTATCGTAAGGTGTGTCCCTGAGTGCAGCGACCATGCTCTCGGTAGGTGGATGGCTGGTGCCGCCCGAGAAGGTTGAAATGGCGGTGTCGATATGGCGGCAGCCGCGCTCGATGGCCTTGAGCTGGCACATGCTGGCCAGCCCGGCGGTGGCATGGGAATGGAGGTGGATGGGGACGTCGACCGCGTTGATCAAGGCATCGACCAGGTCCGCGGTGACCATGGGGGTGAGCAGGCCGGCCATGTCCTTGATGGCTATGCTGTCGCAGCCCATGGCCTGCATCTGTTTCGCCATGGCGACGAATTGAGGGATGTCATGCACAGGGCTGGTGGTGTAACTGATCGCCCCCTGGGCATGTTTGCCGGCCGCCTTGACCGACTCGATGGAGACGCGCAGGTTACGGGTGTCGTTAAGCGCATCGAAGATACGAAACACATCGATGCCGTTTTCGGCAGCGCGCGCGACAAAGGTCTTGACCACATCATCCGAATAATGGCGATAGCCCAGCAGGTTCTGGCCGCGCAGCAACATTTGCAGACGCGTGTTCGGCAGCGCCCGCCTCAATTGGCGCAGCCGTTCCCACGGGTCTTCCTTGAGGAAACGCAGGCAGGCATCGAAGGTGGCGCCGCCCCAGACCTCGAGCGACCAGTACCCGGCCCGGTCCAGCTTGTCACAGATGGGCAGCATGTCTTCGGTGCGCATGCGCGTAGCGATCAGCGATTGGTGGCCATCGCGCAATACGGTGTCGGTGATGTGTACTTTGTCCATAAGCCTGTCTTCGTTTTGATGTCGTGAGTTAACGTCCCAGGTGTGCGGCAATGGCCACACCGATGGCGGCGGCCAGTTCGCGCGGTGCACGCTTGACCGAATAGCTGATCAGCTCGGGATGGCTCTCGACAAAGCTGGTGTCGAAATGGCCGTTCTGAAATTCCTGCGAGTTGACGATCTCGATATGGTAGGGAATGGTGGTCTTGATGCCGTATACCCCTATATCGTTCAGGGCGCGCTCGGCGCGGTCGAGCAGATCGTCCCAGGTCAATGCCCAGACTGTCAGCTTGGCGCAGAGTGAATCGTAGTAGGGCGGAATTTCATAGCCGCTGTAGATGGCGGCGTCGGTGCGCACACCCGGCCCCCCGGGGGCAAAGTAACGCGTAATGCGGCCGAAGCTGGGCAAAAAATCGTTTTTCGGGTCTTCGGCGTTGATGCGGAATTCCATGGCGTAGCCGCGCAGCTTGATCTCCTCCTGGCTGAAGCGCAGTTTCAAGCCGGCGGCGATACGGATCTGTTCCTGCACGATATCCACGCCGGTGATCTGTTCGGTGACGGGGTGCTCCACCTGCAGGCGGGTATTCATCTCCATGAAGTAGAAGTTGTTGTCCTGGTCGAGCAGAAATTCCACCGTGCCGGCGTTTTCATAGTTGACCGCCTTGGCGGCGCGTACCGCCAGCTCGCCGATATAGGCACGCTGCGCCTGCGAAAGCTGGGGTGAGGGCGCGATCTCGATCAGTTTCTGATGGCGCCGCTGGATGGAACAGTCACGCTCAAACAGATGGATCACATTGCCGTGGCTATCGGCCAGGATCTGCACCTCGATGTGGCGTGGATTGACCACGCATTTCTCGATAAACACCTCGGCGCTGCCGAAGGCCTTGGTCGCTTCGGAGATGACCCGGTCGTAGTTGCGGCGTAGCTCGTCCTCGTTTTCGCAACGGCGAATGCCGCGTCCACCCCCGCCGGAGGTGGCCTTGAGCATGATCGGATAGCCCACATCAGCGGCGCATCCGATCGCCGCCTCAAGGGATTCCACATTGCCGTCACTGCCCGGCGTCACGGGAATGCCGGCCTTGATCATGGCGCTACGCGCCTCGATCTTGTCACCCATACTGCGGATGACGTCCGCACCAGGGCCGATAAATTTGATGCCGCGACGTTGACAGATCTCCGCCAGTTGCGGATTTTCCGACAGGAATCCATAGCCGGGGTGGAGGGCGTCACAGCCTGCCGCTACCGCCAGGTTGACGATGCGGTGGGCATTCAAATAGCCGGCGACGGTATCGGGGCCCAGATTGTAGGCCTCATCGGCCTTTTTGACATGCAGCGAGTGACGATCGGCATCGGTGTAAATAGCCGCCGATTTGATACCCATCTCGGCGCAGGCCCTGACGATGCGGACCGCGATTTACCCCCGGTTGGCGATAAGTATCTTTTTTATCATATTGATTTTCATGCCGATTGTATCTGTATAACGGTGCCTGGCCGGAAGCCTTCAGGGGGCTGTGGCGATGCGTGTCTCGGCAGGCGCATGAGGACCATTACTGGTTTCTACGAGAAAGCCACTCCCAAGTCAAGCCATAATTGTGGTAACAGAGTGAAAAATAAGAATTTTCTTTGACACAACGGGGGTTTGCCTTTATCATCACGCGCCTATGTCATCCCAGCACCTGCCCGTACAGTTCGCCCCCTTCAGGCTGGCCCGACAGGGACAGCGTCTGAAAGGTGCCATTGAGATAAAGGGCATGGCACGACTGACCGAGGCGCTGAGTGATACAGAGGGCGCTGTTGGCATAGAATTGCAGTTCGGCATTGACGAGCAGGGCACCTTTTATGCCAGGGGGCATCTAAGCACGCAGATTCAAATGACCTGTCAGCGTTGCATGAAGCCGGTGACGCTGCCCATCGAAGCGGATGTGGCGCTCGTTTTCGTTTCCGGTGATGACCAGGCCCGCAATCTGGCGCCGGACTACGACCCCTACATGGTGGGAAACGATGCCGTAACGCTGGCCGAGTTGGTGGAGGATGAGCTGATCCTTGCATTACCCATTGTGGCATTGCATGAGGACAAGACATGCGAACCGATTTTGGAGCGGCTTCATACCGAAGCTGATCAGAGTGACCAGACGCAAGTCAAACCTAATCCGTTTGCCGTGTTGTCTGAGTGGGAAGGCAAGAAGTAGACATTGGCAACAAGGCATCGATAGAGAGAAACAGGAGTTAAACAATGGCTGTTCAACAAAACAAAAAGAGTCCGTCCAAGCGTGGTATGCGTCGTTCCCATGACGCCCTGAGCGGACCGACTCTGTCCATCGACGAGACCTCCGGTGAGGTGCATCGTCGCCACCACGTATCGGCTGACGGGTATTATCGTGGCCGCAAGGTGGTCGCCGACAAAGGCGAGTAAGGCTTGAGTCTGACCATCGCCCTGGATGCTATGGGCGGCGATCACGGCCAGCATGTGGTCGTGCCGGCCGCCCTTAGCGTTTTAAAGGAAAACAACGAGCTGAAGCTGATCCTGGTGGGCGATCAGGAGACCCTGGTGGCCGCCCTCAAGAGACACGGCGCCGATGTCGGGCCGCGGTTGCAGATCAGGCACGCCTCTCAAGTGGTGTCCATGGACGAGCTACCTTCGGTGGCGCTGCGCACCAAAAAAGATTCATCTATGCGCGTGGCCATCAACCTGGTCCATGAGGGCAAGGCCTCGGCCTGCGTCAGTGCCGGTAATACCGGCGCACTGATGGCGACCTCACGCTTCGTGCTCAAGACCCTGAGCGGGATTGATCGCCCCGCCATTATTACGGCGCTGCCCACCATGAGCGGGCATACCCATATGCTGGATCTGGGCGCCAATGTGGATTCCAGCGCCGATGTGCTGTTCCAGTTCGCCGTGATGGGGTCGGTGCTGGTCCAAGCGGTGGACAACAACCCGGCGCCCAAGGTCGGCCTGCTGAACATCGGCGAGGAATAGATCAAGGGCAACGAACGGGTCAAGGAGGCGGCGCGCCTGCTCGCCCAGAGCGGCATCAACTATGTCGGCTATGTCGAGGGCGATGACATTTATAATGGGGCGGTGGACGTGGTGGTCTGTGACGGCTTTGTCGGTAATGTCGCTCTCAAGACCAGCGAGGGCGTGGCCAAGATGATTACCCACTTTATGAAACAGGGGTTTTCACGCAATCTGTTCACCAGGATCGCCGCCCTGATCGCCATGCCGGTATTGAAGGCCCTCAAGCACAAGATCGACCCGCGGCGTTACAACGGCGCCAGCCTGGTCGGTTTGAACGGCATTGTGATCAAGAGCCACGGCAGCGCCGATGTGTTCGCCTTCGCCAACGCCATCAAAGAGGCGGTGCTGGAGGTTGATAAATCGGTGCCGGCGCGTATCAGCCAGCAACTGGATAGCCTTTTAACCAAGCAACAGGCGGGCTAACGTGACGTATTCAAGAATCACCGGCACCGGCAGTTTTTTGCCTGAAAAGGTACTGACCAATCGCGATCTGGAAAAGATGGTGGACACCTCGGATCAATGGATCAGGGAGCGCACCGGCATCGTCAGGCGCCACATCGCCGCCGCGGGCGAGACCACCTGTGATCTGGCCGAGGCCGCGGCACGCAACGCCCTGGACGCGGCCGGCGTTGCCGCCTCCGAGATTGACCTGGTGATTGTCGCCACCACCACCGCCGATAAGATCTTCCCCAGCACCGCCTGCCTGTTGCAGAAGCGCCTCGGCATTCACGGGCCGGCGGCCTTCGATGTACAGGCCGTCTGTTCGGGCTTTATCTACGCCCTGGATGTGGCGGACAAGTTCATCCGTACCGGCAGTACCAAGAAGGCCCTGGTCGTGGGCGCCGAAACCCTGTCGCGCATCACCAACTGGAAGGATCGCGGCACCTGCGTACTGTTTGGCGACGGCGCCGGTGCGGTGGTGCTCGAGGCCAGCGACGAGCCCGGCATCCTCTCCAGTCACCTGCACGCCGACGGCGCATACGACGAAATGCTGCACGTGCCCATGGGGGTATCGCAGAACTATGAGGCGGTCAGGGAGGGGCATGCCTATATGGAGATGCGGGGCAACGAGGTGTTTCGCTTTGCCGTGCGTACGCTGGGCAAGATCGTCGATGAAACCCTGGCCGCCAATGGCATGGCCAAGGGCGATATCGACTGGCTGGTGCCGCACCAGGCCAATATCCGCATCATTGCCGCCACCGCCAAAAAGCTCAACATGCCCATGGAACGCGTCGTGGTGACGGTGGACGAACACGGCAACACCTCCGCCGCCTCGGTGCCGCTGGCCCTGGACGTGGCGGTGCGCGACGGCCGTATCAAGCGCGGCGACATCCTGTTGCTGGAGGCCTTCGGAGGGGGGTTTACCTGGGGTTCCGTGCTTCTAAAATACTAGATAAACAATAAGATAGGGATATTAGTTCACGTCATGTCTTTTGCAATAGTCTTTCCCGGCCAGGGCTCGCAATCGGTCGGCATGCTGGCCGAACTGGCCAGCGACTGGCCACAAGTCAACGAGGCCTTCGCCGAGGCCAGCGACGCCCTCGGTTACGACCTGTGGGCGCTGGTGCAGCAGGGGCCCGAAGGCGAGCTGAACCAGACCGACAAGACC
>JASBUE010000045.1 GCA_030148045.1 Candidatus Tenderia sp. | reverse complement strand
GATAGGTGCAATTAACCACCGACCTATTCCCCCCTTTTTCAAAGGGGGTAACTTGACAGTGGTAGATTTAAGGATAGGTGCAATTAACCACCGACCTATTCCCCCCTTTTTCAAAGGGGGGAACTGGACAGCGGGTAGATTTAAGGATAGGTGCAATTAACCACCGACCTATTCCCCCCTTTTTCAAAGGGGGGAACTGGACAGCGGTAGATTTAAGGATAGGTGCAATTAACCACCGACCTATTCCCCCCCTTTGAAAAAGGGGGGTTAGGGGGGATTTAAGCCCCTATGATAAAATTTCCCACCTCTGACAATTTCTTATGTTATCAATAATGTTCGATCCCAACTGTCGCCAGTGCCCGCGTCTCGCCACCTTTCTCGACGAGGTTAAGGCGGACTATCCCGATTACCATGCCCGTCCCGTCGCCCCCTTCGGTCCGAACAATGTCCAGCTGCTCATCGTCGGGCTGGCGCCCGGCATGCACGGCGCCAACGCCACCGGCCGACCCTTTACCGGCGACTATGCCGGGGTGTTGCTTTACCGGACCCTGTACGACTTCGGCTTCAGCAACCGGGCGCTGTCCGAGTCGGCCGACGACGGCTTGAGGCTGAAGAATTGCCGCATCACCAATGCGGTGAAGTGTCTGCCGCCGCAGAACAAACCCACCACCGGCGAGATCAGGCTCTGCAACGATTTTCTCAAACAGGAGCTGGCGATGCTCAAGCCGGGCACGGTGGTGCTGGCGCTGTGCACCATCGCCCATAACGCCATCCTGCGGGCGCTGGGCTTGAAACAGGGGCGGTACACGTTCGGCCACGCCCATGAGTATGCCCTGCCGGACGGCCTGTGGCTGCTGGACTCCTATCATTGCAGCCGTTACAACACCCAGACCAAGCGCCTCACAGAAACGATGTTTCGGCAGGTGTTCGAACGCGCCCGCGAATTGATGGGGACACCCGCGCAAGCGGCATGAGCAAACAGCCAAACAGCGCCGAATTCGATCCCAAGGCCTTCCTCAAGACCCTCGGTTCGTCCCCCGGGGTCTATCGCATGCTCAATGCCGACGGTGAGGTGATCTACGTCGGCAAGGCGCGCAATCTGGACAGGCGCCTCGGCAGTTACTTCACTCGTAGCGCCACCTCCCCCAAGACCCGCGCCATGGTGAGCCAGATTGCCAATATCGAGGTGACCGTCACCAACACCGAGAACGAGGCGTTGATCCTCGAGAACAATCTGATCAAGGAGCTGCGGCCACGCTACAACGTGCTGCTGCGTGATGACAAGAGCTATCCCTATATTTACATCTCGGCCGACGGCTTTCCGCGCATGGCCTTCCATCGCGGCGCCAAGCGCGCCAAGGGGCGCTATTTCGGTCCTTTTCCCAGCGCCGGGGCGGTGCGCGAGACCCTGAACCTGTTGCAGAAGGTGTTCCGCGTGCGCCAGTGCGAAGACAGCTTTTATCGCAACCGCTCGCGGCCCTGTCTGCAGTATCAGATCAAACGCTGCACCGCGCCCTGTGTCGGCTATGTCAGCGAAGCGGCGTATGCCGAGGATGTGCGCCACGCCGAGATGTTTCTCGAGGGCAAGGACAACCAGGTGATCGATGAACTGGTGGCGCGCATGGAGCAGGCCGGCGCCGCGCTGGCGTTCGAACAGGCCGCCGTGTTGCGCGACCAGATCGCCACCCTGCGGCGTATACAGCAGAAGCAGTATGTGAGCGGCGCGGGCGGTGACCTGGACATCATCGTCGCCGATGTAAAAAACGGTGTGGGCTGCGTGCAGGTGTTCTTTATCCGCGGCGGCCATCACCTGGGCAACAAGACCTTCTTTCCCAAGCATACCCAGGAGTCCGATGCCGCCGAGGTGCTGGGTGCCTTCCTGCCCCAGTATTATCTGGGCAAGCCGGTACCCAATGAGGTGCTGGTGAATCAGGCGCTGGAGGAGAAGGGGTGGCTGGAGTCGGTGCTGGCGGAACAGGCCGGGCGCAAGGTGAGCATCAGCCACAATCTGCGTGGCGACCGGGCGCGCTGGCTGGAGATGGCCGAGGCCAATCTGGAGCAGGCCCTGGCGCGGCAGCTGGTGAATAAAACCGGCCTGCGCCAGCGTTACGAGGCCTTGCAGGATGCCCTGGGGCTGGAAGATCTGCCCCAGCGGCTGGAGTGTTTCGACATCAGTCACACCCAGGGCGAGGCGACGGTGGCTTCCTGCGTGGTGTTCGATCAGGAGGGGCCACGCAAGAGCGATTACCGCCGTTTCAATATCGAGAGCATCACGCCGGGGGATGATTATGCCGCCATGCACCAGGCCTTGACGCGGCGTTACACGCGGCTGAAAAAGGGCGAGGGCAAGCTGCCCGATATCCTGTTTATCGACGGCGGCAAGGGGCAGCTGTCCCAGGCGCGCGAGGTGCTGGACGAGTTGCAGGTGACCGGTGTCGCCCTGGTGGGTGTCGCCAAGGGGCCGGCGCGCAAGGCCGGACTGGAGACGCTGTTCTTGTCCGGGCAGGGCGAGCCGATTATACTGCCCGCCGACTCACCGGCCCTGCACCTGATCCAGCAGATCCGCGACGAGGCGCACCGTTTCGCCATTACCGGCCATCGCCAGCGCCGCGCCAAGGCGCGCGGCAAGTCGCCGTTGGAGGGGGTTTCCGGTGTCGGCGCCAAGCGCCGCCGCGACCTGCTCAATCAGTTCGGCGGTTGGCAGGAGGTGGCGCGGGCCGGGGTGGGCGATTTGACCAAGGTAAAGGGGATCAGCCGGGAGCTGGCGCAGCGCATCTACGATGCCTTTCATCAAGAGTAGACATGACGAGCATACCAACCTTATTGACCTATCTGCGGATCCTGCTGATCCCGATCTTCGCGCTGGTCTTCTTCCTGCCCTATGACGGGGTCAATATCGCCGTGACCGCCATCTTCGGCCTGGCGGCCATCACCGATTGGCTGGACGGCTATCTGGCGCGCAAGCTGGGGCAGACCTCGCGCTTCGGCGCCTTTCTCGATCCGGTGGCCGACAAGCTTATCGTCGGCGTGGCGCTGGTGCTGCTGGTGCAGGCCCATCCCGATTTCTGGATGGCCATCGCCGCGGCGGTGATCATCGGCCGCGAGATTGCCATTTCGGCGCTGCGCGAATGGATGGCCGAGATCGGCGAGCGGGCCCAGGTGGCGGTATCCAACCTGGGCAAGTGGAAAACCACCGCCCAGATGACGGCCCTGTTCATGTTGTTATACGGCGAACCGCTGCTGGGTGTCCCCATGTATCCCTTGGGCATGATCTTCCTGTATGTCGCCGTTGTTTTGACCCTTTGGTCGATGATTTTGTATTTAAAGGCCGCCTGGCCGGTATTGAGCAAAGAAGAATAAAAAACAGTGAGATAGACGCTTGACAGCCTGCAAGAAAACGTTAAAATAGCGCTCACTTTTACGACGCAAGCGGGAATAGCTCAGTTGGTAGAGCACAACCTTGCCAAGGTTGGGGTCGCGAGTTCGAGTCTCGTTTCCCGCTCCAAATCTCAAACCTCGGTCACACTCCCCGGGGTTTTTTTGTAGCGAATTAATCCGCTATACTCGATTTCCGATGGCTGGGTGGCAGAGTGGCTATGCAGCGGCCTGCAAAGCCGTGGACGGCGGTTCGATT
>JASBUE010000043.1 GCA_030148045.1 Candidatus Tenderia sp. | reverse complement strand
ACAGACCCTAGGCTTTGACCATGCCCACCCCTGTATTACGCATCGCCGTCCCTTCCCCACTTTACCGCAGCTTCGACTATCTGCCACCGCCCGGCTGCGACCCGACGCGGCTCAAACCGGGTATGCGCCTGCGCCTGCCCTTCGGCCGCAGCCGCACTGTCGGCATCCTGCTGGAACTGAGCCAGACGCCCCAGGTGGAGCACCACAAACTCAAGGCGGCACTGGAGCTACTGGACGATGAGCCCCTGCTGCCGGCGGAGCTGATGGGTCTGCTGCGCTTGGTCAGCGACTATTACCACCATCCCATCGGTGAGACCCTCGCCACCGCCCTGCCGGTGCTGCTGCGCCAGGGGTCGGCGGCGGCGGCCGGACACCGCGCGCTGTGGCGTATCACCGCGGCAGGCAAGGAAGTGGACAGCGACATTCTGGCCCGGCTCGCCAAACGCCAGGCCGATCTGCTCCAGCGGTTGCGCGCCAGCCGTAACGGACTGACCGCCGACCAACTCAGCGGACTGCCACGCAACTGGGTGGATGCCATGGCGACGCTGGTGAAAAAGGGCTGGGCCGAGGCGAAACAGATCCCGGCGCTGGAATTCGGCCGAGCCGAGCCGGAGAGCGCTCCCGACCTGAACGAGGCCCAGGCCCAGACCGTGGAGCGCATCGGCCACTGCCTCGGCCTGTTCAGCCCCCTGCTGCTCGACGGCGTCACCGGCAGCGGCAAAACGGAGGTCTACCTGCGCGCCATCACCGCGGTGTTGGCGGCCGGCCGCCAGGCCCTGGTACTGGTGCCGGAGATCACCCTGACGCCGCAACTGGTGGGGCGCTTCAAACGCCGCTTCAGCACACCCATGGTGGTGCTGCACTCAGGCCTCAACGACCGCGAACGGCTCAATGCCTGGCTACTGGCGCGCAGCGGCGAGGCAGCCATCGTCATCGGCACCCGCTCCGCCGTGTTCACGCCCATGCAAAGTCCCGGCATCATCATCGTCGACGAGGAACACGATAGTTCCTTCAAACAGCAGTCCGGGCTGCGCTACTCGGCCCGCGACCTGGCCGTGGTGCGCGCCCGGCGGCTCGACATCCCGGTGATCCTCGGCTCCGCCACCCCCTCGCTGGAAAGCCTGTTGAATGTGGCACAAGGCCGCTACCAGCACCTCACCCTGCCGCAGCGCGCCGGCAGCGCCAAACCGCCCCACATCGACCTGATGGACGTGCGCCACCAGCCCATGGAGGATCAGCTCTCCGCCCCGCTGCTGCGGCTGATGCAGCAGCACCTCGATCAAGACAACCAGGTGTTGCTGTTTCTCAACCTGCGCGGTTTTTCCCCCACCCTGATCTGCCACGAATGCGGCTGGGTGGCCCACTGCCGCCGCTGCGACACCCATATGACCCTGCACCTGAAAAAGCGCCAACTGCGCTGCCACCACTGCGGCAGCCAACGACCGGTGACGCAACAATGCCCCGACTGCGGCAGCCCCGACCTGCGCCCGCTGGGCAGCGGCACGGAGCGCATCGAAACCGCCCTGGCGCAGCACTTGCCCGGCATCGGCGTGAGCCGCATCGACCGCGACTCCACGCAGCGCAAGGGCAGCCTGGAGGCCTTGCTGGAAGAGATCAACCGCGGCGGCAAACGCATCCTCATCGGCACCCAGATGCTGGCCAAGGGCCACCACTTTCCCGACGTCACCCTGGTGGGCGTCCTGGACGGCGACCAGGGCTTGTTCGGGGTGGATTTTCGCGCCAGCGAGCGCATGGCCCAGCTCATCATCCAGGTGGCGGGGCGCGCCGGGCGCGCCGACAAGCCGGGGCACGTCGTCATCCAGACCCACCATCCGGACAACCCCATGCTGCAACTGCTGTGCCGCGAGGGTTATCACGCCTATGCCCAAGCGGCGATGGACGAACGGCACCTCACCGCCCTGCCGCCCTACAGCCACATGGCGCTACTGCGCGCCGAAGCCGCCCAATCACTGCAACCGGAAAATTTCCTGCACCAGGCCGAGCAGCTGGCGCAGCAACTGGGCAGCGCCGGGGTGGAACTCTACGGCCCCATGCCGGCGGTGATGGAGCGGCGCGCCGGCAAGTATCGCTATCAACTGCTGTTACAGGCTGAACGACGCGCCGACCTGCATCGACTGCTCACACCCTGGACGCCGCAACTCAACGGCCTGCCCGAGGCGCGCAAGGTGCGCTGGTCGCTGGATGTGGACCCGGTGGATTTGATTTAACGCACCTTGCACGACCGAAGCCGCACAAGGGATAATTGGCGCCCTGTCTGACCCCCAACCCAGGAAGTTTTCAGTGAAACACCAACTTGAGCCATTGGTCTCCGCGGCCGTTCAGCAACTGCAGGCCGACCACACCTTGCCCGCCGATCTCGACATCAAGATCCAGATCGATCGCACCAAAGACCGCCAGCACGGCGATTTCGCCTGCAACGTGGCCCTGATGCTGGCCAAGCCGGCCAGGCGCAAGCCACGCGACATTGCCGAGGCCATCGTCGCCGTGCTGGGCGGTTCAGGCATGATCGACAAAGTGGAGATCGCCGGACCGGGCTTCATCAACTTTTTTCTGACACCGGGTGCCTATCACGGCGTGGTCGGCCAAGTGCTGGAACAGGGCGCCGCCTACGGCCGCAGCCAGGTGGGCGAAAGCAAACCGGTGCAGGTGGAATTCGTCTCCGCCAACCCCACCGGCCCGCTGCACGTGGGCCACGGCCGCGGCGCCGCCTATGGCGCCACGGTGGCCAACCTGCTCGACGCCGTCGGTTTCAACGTGCATCGCGAATACTATGTCAACGACGCCGGGCGCCAGATGGATATCCTCGCAGCCAGCGTCTGGCTGCGCTATCTGGAAAAGTGCGGCGAAGGCTTCGCGTTTCCCAGCAACGGCTACAAGGGCGCTTACGTCCTCGATATCGCCGCGGCCCTGCACAAAATCCACGGCGACAAACTGCATCACGCCGCTGCCAAGGTCTTCGACGGCGTACCGGCCGACGAGCCGCAAGGCGGTGACAAGGAAGCACACATCGACGGCCTGGTGAACCAGGCCAAACAACTGCTCGGCGAACAGGACTATCGCGCCGTGTTCGACCTGGGGCTTAACACCGTACTGGCCGACATCCGCGAGGACCTGGCCGAGTTCAACGTCACCTACGACCAGTGGTATTCAGAACGTTCGCTCAGCGACAGCGGCGCGGTGGAAAAAGCCATTGAGCGCCTCAAGGCCAGCGGCCATCTGTATGAGAAAGAGGGCGCCTGGTGGTTCAAGTCAACCGACTTCGGTGACGAGAAGGACCGCGTGGTGGTGCGCGAGAACGGCCAGACTACCTACTTCGCCTCCGACATCGCCTACCACATGGATAAGATAGAACGCGGCTATGCGCGCGTCATCGATGTCTGGGGCGCCGACCATCATGGCTATGTGCCGCGCGTCAAGGCGGCGCTGCAGGCGCTGGGCGACGACCCCTCGAAACTGGACGTGCTGCTGGTACAGTTCGCGATTCTGTATCGCGGCGGCGAGCGGGTGCAGATGTCGACCCGTTCCGGTTCCTTCGTCACCCTGCGTGAACTGCGCGCCGAGGTGGGCAACGATGCGGCACGTTTCTTCTATGTGTTGCGCAAGTGCGAACAGCACATGGACTTCGACCTGGACCTGGCCAAGTCCGAGTCCAGCGACAACCCGGTCTACTACATCCAGTACGCCCATGCGCGCGTCTGCAGCGTGTTACGCCAGATGAAGGAGAAGGGTTTCAGCCATGACCCCGACCACGGCCTGAGCAACCTGCACCTGCTGCACGAGTCACACGAACAGACACTGCTGGTAAGCCTGTCACGCTACCCCGAAGTGCTGGAGACGGCGGCGCTGAATCACGAACCCCATCAGCTGGCCCATTACCTGCGCGACCTGGCCAACGAGTTTCACACCTATTACAACGCCCATCAGTTTCTGGTGGACGACGCCAAGCTGCGCGACGCCCGCCTGAGCCTGATCCTGGCGGTCAAACAGGTGATCAGCAACGGACTGCAACTGCTGGGCGTTTCGGCGCCGGAGGCGATGTAACCACATGACCAAGGACTACAAAAACGTCCCCAGAAGCAGCGACAAGAAAACCGCTAAACGAACGCCGAAAAAGGGCACTGTCGCGACAAAGAAAAAACAGACCAAGCCTACCCCGGGGTGGGTCTGGATGCTGGGCGGCCTAGCCATCGGCCTGGGCGTGGCGATAATCGTTTACTTTGCCGATCGCAATGAAGAGACCGTCAAGACCGCCATCAAGGCCGTCCCCAAACCCAAGCAGGCGGCGACCGCTGACACGGGAGAGGAAGGGCCGCGCTTCGATTTCTACACCCTGCTGCCGGAGCTGGAGGTGATCATCCCCGAAAGCGAGATCAAGGAGGAGCAGGCGCGTATCAAGGAAAAGGACGATGTGGCCTATATGATCCAGGTGGGCTCGTTCCGCGCCTACGGTGAGGCCGACAGCCTGAAGGCGCAACTGGCCCTGCTGGGCATCGAGGCGGACATCGAGCCGGTTTCCAGCCGGGGCGAGCAGTGGCTACGGGTGCGGGTCGGCCCGTTTACCAGCAAGCGTGAAATGAACAAGATCCGCAACCGGCTGCATAGCAACAACATCAACACCATGCTGGTGCAGATCAAGAAGTAGGCTCCTAGTGGGGCGTGCGCAAAGTCAGGTAACAGCGCACTGCGCCACAATGCGCATCTCGGCGTTGGAAAAACTTGAAATAGATGGCTATTCCTGCGTTTTTCCGTCTTGATCTGCACCTTGTGGCTGTGTGCCAGAGTCGCCGAACTTCACGCACGCCCCACTAGCTCTAAAAAAACCTATAGTGCTTTTTCACCGGCTCACGAATCTCCCAGGTGCATGACATACCGGCGGGAAAGGTGACCCGATCGCCCTGGCCCATCCGCACCGGCGTGCCGCCGTCGGGCGTCACCACCACATCGCCCTCGAGAAAGTAACAGGTCTCGCTGGCGTCATAGCGCCAGGGAAAGGTGGACACCTCTTTTTCCCAGATGGGCAAGTCGAAGATGCCGTCGGCCTCGATATCACTGCGGCTCACTTGGCGTTGGATGTTGATTTTACTCATTGCATTGCTCCTTACAGCTACTCTTCCAAATAGGTATATCCGCTTAATCCGGCCTTGAGTTCGTTAAGATATTGCTCGGCCTCGGCGCTTGTTAGTTGGGCGGCGGCGATCTTTTCCTCATAGGCGGCCAGCAGTTCTTGCGGTTCGAAGTGGACATAGCTGAGCAACTCGTCCACCTTGTCACCATGTTCCGGCCGCACCAGTTGATAGCCGGTTTCGGCCAGCTCAACGTCGACCGAGTCGGTATCGCCGAACAGGTTGTGCATGTCGCCCAGGATTTCCTGGTAGGCGCCCACCAGCATCATGCCGATGAGGTAGGGTTCGTTTGGTTTGAGTTCGTGCAGGGGCAGGGTGGATTCGATGCCTTCGCCGTCCACGTAGAGGTCGATGCGGCCGTCGGAGTCGCAGGTGAGGTCTTCGATCATGACGCGGCGTTGCGGCGCTTCGTCGAGTCGGTGCAGCGGCATGACGGGAAAGATTTGGTCGATGGCCCAGACGTCGGGCAGGGATTGAAACAGAGAGAAGTTGCAGAAGTATTTGTCGGCCAGTTTTTCGTTGAGTTCGTCCAACACCTCGCGCTGGGCGCTGTTGGCCGGGTTGAGGTGGCCGCGCACCTGGTGGCAGATGGCGTAGTAGAGCTGTTCGGCGGTGGCGCGCTGCGCCAGGGTGATAATGCCGTGAGTGTACATCTCTTGTGCTTCGGCCAACCAGTGCACGGCGTCGTGATAGGCTTCGAGCACGGCGCGGCCGTCGTCTTGCTGTAGCAGTTGCCAGAGGTTTTGGATGACCGCCGGTGGGTCGACGCCGGGCTGACTTAGTTGATCGCCCTTGGGCGCGCTGTCCACGTCGATGACATTGGTGATCAGCATGGCGTGGTGGGCGGTCAGCGCCCGGCCGGATTCGGAGATGATCATGGGATGGGGCAGCCCCTGTTCGGCGCAGATCTCCTTTAGGGCGTAGACGATGTTGTTGGCGTATTCCTGTACGCTGTAGTTCATGGAACAGAAACTGCGCGAGCGCGAGCCTTCGTAGTCCACGCCCAGGCCGCCACCCACGTCCATCACGTCGATGGCCGCCCCCAGGCGTGACAGTTCGGCGTAGTAGCGCACCGCTTAGCGCAGGCCGCGCTGGATGTCGCGGATATTGGCGAGTTGCGAGCCGAGATGAAAGTGGAGCAGTTGCAGACAGTCGAGCCGGCCTTCACGGCGCAGGTGTTCGACGGCCTCCAGCAGTTGGCTGGCGGTGAGGCCGAACTTGGCCTTTTCGCCGCCCGAGTTCTGCCACTTGCCGGCGCCGATGGAGGAGAGCCGCACGCGGATGCCGAGCAGGGGATCGACGCCCAGGCGGGTCGCCTCTTCGAGTACCAGGCTGAGTTCGGAGAGATTCTCAACCACGATGTAGACCCGATGGCCCAGGCGGCGGCCGATGAGCGCGAGGCGGATGTACTCCCGATCTTTGTAGCCGTTGCAGATAATCACGCCGCCCGCTCGGCTCATCCCGAGCACGGCCATCAGCTCCGGCTTGCTGCCCGCCTCCAGGCCGACGCGCTCGCCGCCGTGGTTGCGAATCTGCTCCACCACGGTACGCTGCTGGTTGACCTTGATGGGATAGACGGCGGTGTAGCCGCCGCCGTAGGCTTCACCCTCCATGGCCGTGGCAAAGGCGTTGCATAGGGTGTCGATGCGGTCGTGCAAGATATCGCTGAAACGCACCAGCACCGGCCAGCTCAGACCCAGGTCGCGAACCTCGTGGGCCAGCTGATAAACATCGATGGCGATGGCGTTTTGATCACGCCGCGGCCGCACCGTCAGGCGGCCTTGCGGGTTGATATCAAAATACCCGCCGCCCCAATGATCCACATTGTAGGTCGCGCGCGCTTGGTCCGGGCTCCACTTCATGATGTCCTCTACATCCCTTCTCGGGTGATATACAATCGGGCCATTATAAAGCCCTAACCGCCTGCGATGGCACCGTTAAAACAAGGAGAATCCCGATGACCCTGGACGACAGCTGGTTCAGCGAACGACACGCCGGTGCCGGTTCCGCCTTCTCGCTCAAAATAACCGAGAAGCTGCACGAAGAGCAGACCCCTTTCCAATTCATTGAGATCTTCGACACCGAGACCTTCGGCAAGCTGATGGTGATCGACGGCTGCTACATGGTCACCGGCCGCGACAACTTCCTTTATCATGAGATGATGACCCACCCGGCCCTGTTCACC
>JASBUE010000036.1 GCA_030148045.1 Candidatus Tenderia sp. | reverse complement strand
GCCAGCATTCTCGGTGTGCTGGGCATTATCCCCGGCATGCCCAACCTGGCCTTCCTGGCCCTGGCCGCCATCTTCGCCGGCAGTGCCTACATGAGCATCCACAAGCGCCGCCGTGCCGCAGCCGAAGCGGCGGCACAGTCGCGCGAAGCGGCGCCGCAGGAGTCGGGGCCGGAGATAAAAGAACTGAGTTGGGAGGATGTGGTGCCGGTCGATACCCTGGGCCTGGAGGTGGGTTACCGTCTCATCCCGCTGGTTGACAAGAACCAGGGCGGCCAGCTAATGGGGCGCATCAAGGGCATTCGCAAAAAACTGACCCAGGACCTGGGTTTCCTGATCCCCTCGGTTCATATCCGCGACAACCTGGAGCTGGCACCCAATACCTACCGCATCACCCTGTTGGGTGCCACCGTCGGCGAGGCCGCCATTCATCCCGAGCGTGAGTTGGCCATCAATCCGGGACAGGTCTACGGCACCTTGCAGGGGATCCCGGGCAAGGATCCCGCCTTCGGGCTGGACGCCATCTGGATCGAGCCCGCGCAGCGCGACCATGCCCAGACCCTGGGCTATACCGTGGTCGATGCCAGCACCGTGGTGGCCACCCATCTGAGCCACATCATCGGCGGCCACGGCCATGAACTGCTGGGCCGCGAAGAGGTGCAGCAGCTGCTCGACAATGTCGCCAAGGTGGCGCCCAAGCTGGTGGAGGGGCTGGTGCCCGATATTCTGCCGCTGGGCGTGGTGGTGAAGGTGTTGCAGAACCTGCTGGAGGAGGGGATTCCCATCCGCGACATGCGCCGGATCGTCGAAACCTTGGCGGACGAAGGCAGCCGGAGTCAAGACCCCGGTATTTTGACGGCGCAGGTGCGGATTGCCCTGGGCCGTTCAATTGTTCAGAAAATCAACGGCATAGCGAAAGAATTGCCGGTGATTACGCTGGATCCGTCCCTGGAACAGTTATTGCAAGAGTCGGTGAAGAACGCAGGAAGCGGCGGTCTCGGGCTGGAACCCGGCCTGGCGGAGAACATGTTCTCCGCCCTGGGCGAGGCGGCGCAGCGCCAGGAGGTGAATGGTCAGCCGGCGGTGTTGCTGGTGTCGGCTCCGATCCGGCCGGTGCTGGCGCGTTTGATCAAAGGGGGCATTCCGGCGCTGAAGGTGCTGTCGTACAACGAGGTGCCCGACGACAAGCAGATCAAGATCGTGGCGTCGGTGGGTGGACAGGCGACACCGGCGCTGGGCTAGCCCGCCTATCCGCCGTCGCAGCGCAAGCGAGGTAAAGTGAACGATGAAAATAAAACGATTTTTTGGCGCTGATGTGAGAAGCACCATGCGTATGGTGCGCGAGGAACTGGGCGAGGACGCCGTGATCCTTTCCAACCGCCGCGTCAACGGCGGCATCGAAATCATCTCGGCCATCGACTATGACGAAAACGCCCTGCGCCGCGAAGTGCAGCGGGAACAGGGGCGTGCCGGACAGCCTGCCCCCACCCGGCCACCGCAAGAAGGCGCCGAGCCCCCGGCCAAGTCCCGGATTATCTGGAGCCAGGAACCTACCCTGATGGCGATGCGCGGCGAGATCAAGACCCTGCGCGGACTGCTGGAGAGCCAGCTGGCCGGTCTGGGTCGCACGGAACAGCAGGCCCCCAACCCGTTTTATCATGAACTCAAGCGGCGCCTGGCCAAGTTGGGGCTGGGTGACACCCTGGCCAGTGAGCTGCTGGAGTCGCTGTCGTTCGACAGCGGTGAGGAGGAATTGTGGCGCCGTCTGCTGGGCAAGATCGCGGTCAGGCTTTCGGTCAGTGACGATGACATTCTCAGCCACGGTGGCGCGGTGGCCCTGGTCGGTCCCACCGGCGTGGGCAAGACCACCACCGTGGCCAAGCTGGCGGCGCGTTTCGTCATGCGCCATGGCGCCCGCAGCGTGGCTCTCATTTCCACCGACAGCTACCGTATCGGCGCCCACGAACAGCTTAAGGCCTATGCCCGCATCCTCGACGTGCCGATCCGTTTCGCCAACAACGCCGCCGCCCTGCAGGCCGCCCTCGACTACTTCTGCGACAAGCGCCTGGTGCTGATCGACACCGCCGGCATGAGTCAGCGTGACCTGCGTCTGTCACAACAGTTCTCCGTCCTCAAGGGGGAAAGCGAACGGGTGCGCACCTACCTGGTGGCCTCGGCCACATCGCGGCTTTCCGGTCTGCAGGAAGTGGTGCGCGGCTTCCAGGGGGTGGAACTGAGCGGTTGCATCCTCACCAAGATGGACGAGAGCACCTGTCTCGGCCATGTTCTGGATGTGGTGATCCGGCATTGCCTGCCGGTGGCCTATGTCAGCGACGGCCAGCGGGTGCCGGAGGATTTGCAACCGGCACGGGCCCACACCCTGGTGAGCCGCAGCGTCGCCGTAATGCAGGAGAGTACCGACCTGCTCGACGATGAAATGCCGGATATCCGGCTCGGCGAGTCCGCATACTAATGTTCATGACGGAGACACAGATGGATCAGGCAGCAGGTCTGCGAAAGGTGGGCAAGCCGCGCCCGGTGAGGGTGATCGCCGTGGCCAGCGGCAAGGGCGGCGTCGGCAAGACCAACGTCTCGGTCAATCTGGCCCTGGCGCTGGTGGCGGAAGGCAAACAGGTGATGTTGTTGGACGCCGATCTGGGCCTGGCCAACGTGGACATCATGCTGGGCCTGCACCCGGAGTTCAATCTCTCTCATGTCATCAACGGCGAACGTACGCTGGAAGAGGTCATCGTGGCCGGCCCGGGCGGCTTGCAGATCGTGCCGGCCTCCTCCGGCATGCAGAACATGGCCGAACTGACGCCGGCGTAGCACGCCGGCATGATCCAGGCATTCAGCGAAGTGGGCCATGATCTGGATGCGTTGATCATCGACACCGCAGCGGGTATCGCCGATTCGGTGGTGAGTTTTACCCGCGCGGCGCAGGAAGTCGTTATCGTCGTCTGCGACGAACCGACCTCGATTACCGATGCCTATGCCTTGATCAAGGTGCTCAACCGAGATTACGGTATTCAGCGTTTTAGGGTACTATCGAACATGGCGCACAGCATGCAGGAAGGGCGTGAGCTATTCAATAAAATGGTCAAGGTTACCGACCGTTTTCTCGACGTAACCTTGGATTTTATGGGGACTGTCCCTTACGATGAGTACTTGAGAAAGGCATTGCAGAAGCAGAAAGCGGTGATTGAGGCCTATCCCAGAAGCAAGGCCGCAATGGCATTCAAGAATTTAGCGAAGAAAGCCGATAACTGGCCCGTACCCAGAAACGCGGGAGGGCATCTGGAGTTTTTTGTTGAACGGCTGATTCAGAGTGCACAATAAACGTTAAGGGGCGCTGCAATGAACGGACTCGCAATGTATAGCAATACTATGCAAACGACTAAAAAGAACGGCAAGGATGACCTGGTTGTACAACATGCACCGCTGGTCAAGCGCATCGCCTACCATCTGATGTGCCGCCTGCCGCCCAGTGTACAGGCCGATGACCTGATCCAGGCCGGCATGATCGGGCTGCTGGAGGCCGCCAGGAATTACGATTCCAAACAGGGCGCCAGCTTCGAGACTTATGCCGGTATCCGGGTGCGCGGCGCCATGCTCGACGAGATCCGCAAGAACGACTGGGCACCCCGCTCGGTACATCGCAAGGCGCGTAAGGTGGCAGAAGCGGTGCGGCAGATCGAAAGCATGAAAGGGCGTGACGCGCGCGACAATGAAGTCACCGAAGCTCTGGAGATGTCCCTCAGTGAATATCATCAGACCCTCCAGGCGGCCAGCGGTTATCTGATGCTCAGTTTCGATGATCTGGGTGCCGATGATGAAGCCGTTGCCACCCACCTCTCGGTAAACGCGACCAACCCCTTCGATGGCCTGCAAAAAGAGGATTTCAAACGCAGCCTGGCCGAAGCGATCGCGGGCCTGCCCGAACGCGAACGCTTGGTGATGACGCTTTACTACGATGAAGAGCTCAATCTGCGCTAGATCGGTGCGGTGCTGGGTGTCAGCGAGTCCCGCGTCAGTCAAATCCACAGCCAGGCATTGATTCGTCTGCAGGCCCGTCTGGGGCAGTGGACCAAAAACGAATCAGAATAAATCGGCCCTGATTTCCCGGCAGGTGGCCCCCATGACTGTCAGGTCAAGGGGGCATCGCTATGCCGCTTCACAGTCTGCAATCTTTTTTCCATGCCTTCCTGCACCGGCTCTGATCGGCCTCCGCGCACCAGTCCCGAACCCGGTATAAGAGCGGCGGGGCCTGTCCATGCGGTTTTTAAGTCAAAGGACCCTAAACATTTCCGAACAAGTGCAGATAATAGATAGAGAGATTACAGGGCAGTAACTAACCAGTGACGTGTCCGTAACCCCTTTTCAAGAGTCACTAGGTAAATGGAGGTTTCTAGTCTTGGACAAGAACATGAAAATCCTGATTGTAGACGACTTCTCTACGATGCGCAGGATCATAAAGAACCTACTCAGGGATCTAGGCTTCAACAATACCGACGAAGCCGATGACGGCAACACCGCATTGCCGAAACTCCAAAACGGTGATTTCGATTTCCTGGTCACGGACTGGAATATGCCCGGTATGCAGGGCATAGACCTGCTCAAGGCCGTGCGCGCCGATCCCAAGCTGGCCAATCTCCCCGTGCTCATGGTGACCGCCGAAGCGAAGAAAGAACAGATCGTGGCGGCGGCCCAGGCCGGTGTCAACGGTTACATCGTCAAGCCTTTCACCGCAGCCACGCTGAAAGAAAAAATCGACAAGATATTTGAACGGATCGAGGCGAGCCAAGGCTGATTGCGTGGCTCGGGCAAAGGGACTTAAAAAATGATTCAAAAACAAATATGCAGCGAACATGGCCTCGAGTATGCGAAGAAACTGGTGGAGTGCATCGAGCAGGGCAAAATCGAGGAGGCGGAACAGGTGCTGGAAGATCTCTCCGCCCTGCGTGAGAGCGAACTATTCCAGGAACTGGGCAAGCTGACGCGTGATTTGCATGACTCCCTGATGAGTTTTCAGATAGATCCAAAAATGGCTGATCTGGCGGAAAAGGATATCCCCGATGCCAAGGAACGCCTCAACCATGTCATCACCATGACCGAGCAGGCCGCCGACAAGACTCTCACCGCGGTGGAGGGTTCATTGACCCAGTTTGACGAACTGAGGAAGCAAGCCTCGCGCCTGCAGGCCAACTGGGGCCGGTTCAGAAAGCGCGATATGGATGTGGACGAATTTCGTGTCATGAGTACGGAACTGGACGAATTTTTTCAGTGGCTGGATGAAACGGGGGGCGAGATCAATTCCAGTCTCTCGGACATCATGATGGCGCAGGATTTTCAGGACCTGACCGGCCAGATTATTCGCCGGGTCATTACCTTGGTGCAGGACGTGGAGGACGGGCTGGTCAGCCTGATCCGCATGACGGGCCACAAAATGAACACGGAAGAACAGGGGCAGGAAAAACAGAGGAAACCGAAACAGGGGCCGGATATTGAAGCCGTAGGTCCCGCCGTACCGGGTGTCGATCAGGCCGATGTCGTCAGCGGTCAGGACGAAGTCGACGACCTGCTATCCAGTCTTGGTTTCTGAGCACAATGGGATGTTGAGCTAGATGGCAATCGATCTAAACGATGAAATTCTGCAGGACTTCCTGGTCAAGGCGGGCGAGATCCTCGATCAGTTGGGAGAACAGCTGGTCGAGTTGGAACGCAGTACGGAAGACCTCGAC
>JASBUE010000034.1 GCA_030148045.1 Candidatus Tenderia sp. | reverse complement strand
GCGCAGCCAACCACGGGTAACGCCGATGATCTCGACATGGGCGGCCTCCAGGCCGACCTCTTCGCCTAGCTCGCGATACATGGCCTCCTCCGGCGTTTTGTCCGAGCGAATGCCGCCCTGCGGAAACTGCCACGCATCCTGTCCAATCCTCCGGGCCCAGAACAGCTTGCCTGCACTGTTGCTCAGAATAATCCCGACATTCGGCCGGTACCCATCTGAATCAATCACTTATAACCTGTTTGTCAATTCACTATATAGAACTTATTGTTCCACAACACCTGACGCCGATCAATTGGACATTCGCCCCGTCACGATGGTTCGCCATTTACCTTTGAGACCCGAGCGCCTATTCTTAGCGGTTTTGCGATATGCTACGGAGAAACACGTGGAACTGGCCATTTTCGACCTGGACAACACCCTCCTGAAGGGCGACAGCGACTACCTGTGGGGCCGTTTTCTGGTGCAGCGGGGCATTGTCGACGGCGAGGTTTACGAGCGGGAAAACAAGCGCTTTTACGAAGAGTACCGGGCCGGCACGCTGGATATTTTCGAGTTTCTGCGCTTTTCCCTGCAACCGCTGGCCGAAAACGAGTTGGAGACCCTGCTGGCCCTGCGGCGGGAATTCATCGCCGCCGAGATCGAGCCCATCGTCCTGCCCAAGGCGCGGAGGCTGATCCAACGGCACCGCGGCCAGGGCCACGTGCTGCTGATCATCACCGCCACCAACCGCTTCGTCACCGAGCCCATCGCCGCAATGCTTGGGGTGGAGAACCTGATTGCCACCGATCCCGAGTTCAGTCACGGCCGTTACACCGGCGCGGTCAGCGGACCGCCGTCCTTTCGTGAAGGCAAGGTGGAGCGCCTCAACGCCTGGCTGCAGCAGAACGGCTACAACCTGGCCTCGAGCTGGTTCTATTCCGATTCACACAACGATCTCCCCCTGCTGGAGCGGGTGACCCACCCCATCGCCGTCGATGCCGACGACACCCTGCGGCAACACGCCGAATTCAGGGGCTGGCCCATTATCACCCTGCGCGACGATTGACTCCCGACCATGGCCGTGTTGACGCGCGCACGCTTCACCTTGACGCTGACCATCCTGGCGACACTGGCACTGCTGAGCCTGCTGTGGGGCATCAGCCGGGGCAGCGTCGATTTGAGCCCGGGGCAACTGTGGGCAGCCCTGTTCGACCGTGAACAACTGGCCCATCGTCTTATTTTCGAACTGCGTCTGCCGCGACTGCTGAGCGCCTTCGCCGTCGGCGCCCTGCTGGCCCTGGCCGGGGCCCTGATGCAGACCCTGCTGCGTAACCCCCTGGCCGACCCTTACGTGCTTGGCATCTCCGGCGGCGCGGCCGTCGGCGCCCTGCTGGCCATGCTGTTCGGCCTGGGCGGGCTATGGCTCACCGGCGGCAGTTTCGCCGGCGCCCTGCTCTCCATGCTGCTGGTGTTCGCCCTGGCCCGCGGCCGCGGCAGCTGGACCGCGACCCGGCTGCTGCTGACCGGCGTCATCGTCGCCGCCGGCTGGGGCGCCCTGATCAGCTTCATCCTCGCCATCAGCCCCGATGCCAGCCTGCGCGGCATGCTGTTCTGGCTCATGGGCGACTTCAGCCACGCCGGTGAGCCGGGCACGGCTCTGCTGATCATGATTATCGGTCTGGCGCTGTGTCTGCCCCTGGCGCGCGACTTCACCTTATTGGCTCGGGGCGAGCTGCAGGCCCGCGCCTTGGGGGTGAATGTGGCGGCGCTGCGCTGGGGCATCTACTTTCTCGCCTCGCTGTTGACCGCGGTGGCGGTGACCCAGGCCGGCAGCATCGGCTTCGTCGGCCTGGTGGTGCCGCACATGGTGCGCTTGGCCGCGGGCAACGACCAGCGCCTACTGCTGCCCGCCAGCGTCTTGCTGGGCGGCACCCTGCTGGTCGGTGCCGATACCCTGGCGCGCACGGTGCTGGCACCGCAGCAGCTGCCGGTGGGTGTGATTACCGCCCTTCTCGGCGTGCCGCTGTTTCTCTATCTGCTGCGCCGGAGTCACCCGTCATGAACCTATTGCAGACCCAAGGACTCACGCTTGCCATCGGCGGCAGGCAGGTTTGCGAGGTATTGGATCTGGCTGTCGAGGCTGGACAATGCTGGGCCCTGCTGGGCCGCAACGGCGTCGGCAAGACGACACTGCTGCACTGCCTGGCCGGACTGCGCCGGGCCGATGCCGGCAAGCGTCTGCTCGACGGTGACGACATGGCGCGGCTGATTCCACGCCACATCGCGCGCCGAGTCGGCGTGCTGTTTCAGCAACAGGAGGACGCCTTCCCCGGCACGGTCATGGAGACCGCCCTGATCGGCCGTCATCCCTATCTGAAAAGTTGGCAGTGGGAATCGGAACAGGATCAACAGCTGGCCCTGGACGCCCTAAAACAGCTGCAGATCGACCATCTGGCCGAGCGCCAGGTGGACACCCTCTCCGGCGGCGAACGCCAGCGCCTGGCCTTGGCCACCCTGCTGACCCAGCGGCCCAGGCTGTTACTGTTGGACGAGCCCAGCAACCACCTGGACATTCATCAACAGATCACTGTGCTGGAATTATTAACGCGCTGGGCCGCGCAAGCCGAACATGCCTGCCTCATGACCCTGCACGACATCAACCTGGCGACACGTTTTTGCAGCCACGCGCTGCTGCTGTTCGGACACGGGGAGGTAGTGACGGGAACGACTGAAGAAATATTGACGGAGCAGAACCTGGAACGGCTCTATCTGCATCCCATCCAGAAGGTGGCGGGGGAATGGGGGCAGGCCTTCCTGCCCCTATAACCAACAGTCGCGAAGCGACACTTTAGTCCCCCTCTCCCCCTGGGAGAGGGCTGGGGTGAGGGCCGTCAAGCAGTGACTTTACACCCAAAGGTTACAACGAGGCGCCAAAGGTGCAAAACCCCATTGCGAAGCGACACTTTAGCCCGCATCTCCCTCCGGGAGGGGGCCGGGGTGAGGGCAAACAAGCTCCGGAATCACATAAACGTATCTTTATTGGCGGCGCGAATCTGCGCATCCTGCTTGGTGATAATCCCCTTGCGCACCAGTTCGGCCAGCGCCTGATCCAGGGTCTGCATACCCATGCCCTGACCGGTCTGGATGGCCGAGTACATTTGCGGCACCTTGTTTTCGCGAATCAGGTTACGGATCGCCGTCGTGCCGACCATGATCTCGTGCGCCGCCACCCGGCCACCGCCGATGCGCTTTAACAGGGTCTGGGAGATGACGGCACGCAGCGACTCGGACAACATGGAACGCATCATATCCTTTTCCGCCGCCGTGAAGATGTCGATGATACGGTCGATGGTCTTGGC
>JASBUE010000033.1 GCA_030148045.1 Candidatus Tenderia sp. | reverse complement strand
CCCTTCATGTTATGTGCGGGTGTGAGCGGTTTTCTGAACGGCTTTTCATCGAACCTCCAACGGCCGTATCCGCTCCACCCTCGTTGTGTTGAGGGGCGGGCGTACCCCCGTGGCACAGGCATTAACCCGGCAACCTAATATGCCGTGCTCAGCGTTGTGGCGCTTGCTAAGGGCTAGGCCATTAACTGCGCGCCATGCCTTGATCACGGACATGCTTGAAATCCTGAACACGGCATATTAGGTTGCCGGGTTAATAAATGCCAATCCTATTGTTTGCGCCTTGCCGGGCGAGTGTGGGCGAGGCCGTCGTCCGCGCCGATCTTTCGTGCTGGTATCCGCGTTCCGGCCCCGCTAAAATTAGCCCTCCAACTCACCCTGAAAAAGTAGAATCAATCCCCATGCGTACATCCCGGTTTTTGTTGTCGACCCTGAGAGAAACCCCCTCCGACGCCGAGGTGGTCAGCCACCGGCTGATGCTGCGCGCCGGCATGATCCGCAAGCTGGCCGCCGGCCTCTACACCTGGTTGCCCATGGGCCTGCGGGTGCTGCGCAAGGTGGAGGCCATCGTGCGCGAGGAGATGGACCGCGCCGGCGCCCAGGAGGTGCTGATGCCCGCCGTACAGCCGGCCGAGCTGTGGCAGGAGTCGGGTCGTTGGGAGCAGATGGGCGCGGAGATGCTGCGCATCCAGGACCGCCACGCGCGCGATTTTTGTTTCGGTCCCACCCACGAAGAGGTGATCACCGACCTGATCCGCAACGAAATCCGCAGCTACAAACAGCTGCCGGCCAATTTCTACCAGATCCAGACCAAATTCCGGGACGAGCGCCGGCCCCGTTTCGGTGTCATGCGGGCGCGCGAGTTCCTGATGAAGGACGCCTACTCGTTTCATGTGGACGAGGCTTCGCTCAATGAGACCTACCAGGTGATGTACGACACCTACGCGCGCATCTTCACCCGCCTGGGGTTGGAGTTCCGCGCCGTGCTGGCCGACACCGGCGCCATCGGCGGCAGCGCCTCGCACGAGTTCCACGTGCTGGCCGAGTCCGGCGAGGATGCCATCGCCTTCAGCACGGAGAGTGACTATGCCGCCAACGTGGAGCTGGCCGAGGCACTGGCGCCGGAGGGGGAGCGCCCCGCACCAGGCGAAGCGATGAAAACGGTGGATACACCGAATCAGCACACTATCGAAGAGCTGAGTGCCTTTCTAAAGGTGCCCGCCGGCCGCACGCTCAAGACCCTCCTGGTCCAGGGCGTGGAGGATGACAGCGTGGTGGCCCTGGTGCTGCGCGGCGACCACGAACTCAACGAGGTCAAGGCCGAGAAGCTGGGGCAGGTGGGCGCGCCGCTCACTTTCGCCACCCCGGAACAGGTCAGGGCGGCTGCCGGTTGTGGGCCTGGCTCGGTAGGGCCGGTGGGTCTTAACTGCCCGCTCTTCGTCGACCGCAGTGCCGCTCATCTGGCCGATTTCGTCTGTGGCGCCAACCAGGACGGCAAGCATCTCAGCGGCGTCAACTGGGGCCGCGACCTGGCCGAGGGCATCGTGGTCGATATCCGCAAGGTGGTGGAGGGCGATCCCAGTCCCGACGGCAAGGGTGGGCTGCAGATCAAGCGCGGCATCGAGGTGGGCCACATCTTCCAGTTGGGGCGCAAATACAGCGAGGCCATGAAGGCGCTGGTGCAGGACGAATCCGGCAAGGCGGTGGTGATGACCATGGGCTGCTACGGCATCTGTGTGTCGCGCGTGGTGGCCGCTGCCATCGAACAGAACCACGACACGCGCGGCATCATCTGGCCCGAGGCCATCGCGCCGTTCCAGGTCGTCCTGCTGCCGCTCAATGCCCATAAATCCCAGCGCCTGCGCGAGGCGGCCGAGAAGCTCTATGGGGAACTGCAGGCGGCCGGTTTCGAGGTGCTGCTGGACGACCGCCGCGAGCGCCCCGGCGTCATGTTCGCCGACATGGAGCTGATCGGTATTCCGCACCGGGTGGTGTTCAGCGAGAAGGGGCTGGACAAGGGCGAGGTGGAATACAGGGGCCGCCGCGACAGCGAAAACCAGTACATCTCCTTGGAACGAATCGTCGACTTCCTCAAGGAGCGCCTGCAGTAGGCCGATTTAATTAATCCAAACGTAAGTTGGACAGTCCCGCACAGGCGGGCTGGGCAACTTATGAACCCCTGGAGTAGAGCACTACGGATTGAGCACGGCCATGCGCTGGACCTTCGTAATATTGTTATCTTGCCTGTTGCTGCCGCCGCTGCAGGCGGCCGTGCCCGAGCCGCCCGACGACCGGCTGCGCGCCCTGTTGCGTGACGCCATCGCCGGTTCCGACAGCTTCGCCGACCGTTTTGAGGCCGAGGTGTGGTTGCTGGATATGTCGCAGCGGCTGGAAAAGGTGGTCCCGCATGACGAACAGCGTATCCGCCTTTTAAAGGCGATTCACTACGAGGCGGCCCGCGCCGGCCTGCCGCCCGAACTGGTGCTGGCGGTGATCCAGGTGGAAAGCTATTTCGACCGCTGGGCCATCTCCGTGGCAGGGGCGCAAGGGCTGATGCAGATCATGCCCTTCTGGCTGGA
>JASBUE010000172.1 GCA_030148045.1 Candidatus Tenderia sp. | reverse complement strand
CGCTGTCAGGTGTGCCGCAATGGCAACCAGGGCGGCCTCATCGCCCGATGCGGCGTCGGGGTCCGCCACCAGTTTTCTCAGACGAGACAGGTGCGCACCCATCTCGCGCGGTGAGACGGTCAGCGCCGTGACCGCGAAACGTGCCAGCGGGCTGGGGGTGCTGTGAAGTACAGCCAGCGGGGCATCATGCCGGTAGGCATGGCGCAAGGCCAGATCCATAATCGGCGCATGCCCGCTGAGGTCGCCAACGATCAGGGCCGCGTCGGCCTGCTCCAGTTCGGCAAGGGAGGGGGGGTTATGGCGGCGGCTGATGGCGCTGGCCGTTGCCGCCTCGAGCACCGGATCGCTGAAGGCGGCGAAGGCCCCCTCAAGGCTGTCCATCAAGGTCCGCAGCCAGACGTTACCCTCCAGGTCTTCCCGCACTGAGCCGAGACCGGCCACGCCGCCGCCGGCCGCCGTGATCTGTGCCGCGGCGGCGGTGACGGCCTGGCGGTAGCTCACCGCCGCGCCCGCCAGGCGGGGCCTCAGCGGCCGGGCGGTATGCTCGCTGTGCTGGTGGCCGTAACGGCCGCGGTCACAGATGAACCAGCGGTTGATCTCGGGATGATGGCGGTTGCGTACCCGGCGCAGGCTGCCGTCACGCGCCCCGGGCGAGGTATTGCAGCCGACGCTGCAATGCGGGCAGATGGAGGGTGCCGTCTCCAGGTCCCAGATCCGGCTGAAGTGTTGCCGGAACACGGCGTCGGTGAAGACGCCGGTGGGACAGACCTCGACCAGATTGCCGGCGAAGGGGCTCTCCAAGGGGCCGTCCTGGAAGCGGCCGAAATAGACCTCGTTGCGCAGCCGCATCGCCCCCAGGTCGTCGCCCAAGGCGTGGTCGCGATAGAAGCGGGTGCAGCGGTAGCAGGTGATGCAGCGGTTCATCTCGTGGTGCACCAGGGGGCCCAGGTCCTGGTTGGAGAAGGTGCGTTTGCGGCCGCGATAACGGCGGTAGGGCGGGCCGCAGGCGACGGTCATGTCCTGAAGATGGCACTCCCCGCCCTCGTCGCAGACCGGACAGTCATGAGGATGGTTGGTCATCAGCATCTCGATCACTCCCTGCCTGGCCTGGATGGCGGCGGCTGCATTGACGGAGATATTGAGGCCCTCACGAGCGGCTTCCAGGCAGGCCATCACCACCCGCGGACCTTTGTCCGAGTCCACCGGCGTGATTTCGACGGCGCACAAGCGGCAGGCGCCGAGGCTGCCTAGCGCAGCGTGGTAGCAGAAGTGGGGGATCTCCACCCCCGCCGCCAAGGCGGCCCGGAGGACGTTGTCACCCTCTTCAAAGGGGATGTCGCGGCCATCGATGCGGATCATCCCCATGCTTGGGCACCTCCCTCATTGGTTGCGTCAGACGGGCAGCGACCGCTGGCGATATGCTGTTCGTAATGCCCGCGAAAGTATTGCAGGCTGCTGGTCAGCGGCATGGTGGCGCCGGGGGCGAAGGCGCAAAAGGAGTACGGGGCGATCTTGCCGCACAGTTCCTCCAGCAGGGTGAGGTCGCCTGCCTGGCCCTCACCGCTAGCGATGGCCGCCAGGATCTGTTCCAGATAAGGCAGGCCATCGCGGCAGGGGGTACAGAAGCCGCAGGACTCGCGGGCGAAAAAACGCATCAGGTTCAGGACGACCCGCACCGGGCAGGTGGCGTCGTCGAGGACGATGATGGCGCCGGTGCCGAGCCGTGAGCCCGCCTTGGCGACGGGATCGAAGTCCAGCGGCACATCGAGGTGTTGCGGCAGCAGGAAGGCGGTCGAGGCGCCGCCGGGCAGGAAGCCGAGCAGGGTACACCCCTCGGCAAGGCCGCCGCCGTGCTTGAAGATCAGTTCCCTTGCCGTGGTGCCGGTGGGCAGTTCGAACAGCCCCGGCCGTTGCACCTTGCCGCTGACTCCGTACAGCTTGGGACCACAGCCGCCATTGATCCCGAGATTACGGAACCAGTCCGCGCCATTGAGCAGGATGTGCGGCACATTGACCAGGGTCTCGACATTGTTGGTGGTGGTGGGTTGGCCCCACAGGCCCTTTTCACTGGGGCGAGGCGGCTTGTGGCGGGGATTGGGGCGCCGTCCCTCGATGGCATTGATCAGGGCCGTCTCTTCGCCGCAGATGTAACGCCCGGCACTGAGGTGGATATCGATTTTAAGATCGAAACCGCTGCCGCCGACGTTGCGCCCCACCAGGCCCGCCGCCTCGACCTCGGCCAGGGCCTGCCGCAAACGCGCCGCGCCCAGGGCGTACTCTCAGCGGATGAAGATGAAGGCCCGTTCGGCCTGCAGGGCGTAGGCGGCGACGATGACCGCCTCGAGGATCGGGTGCGGGCCGCCATAGAGCAGGTGGCGATCCTTGAAGGTGCCGGGCTCCGATTCATCCAGGTTACAGATCAGATAACGGGGTCGGGGGGCCTCCATGCCTCGCAGGCGCCACTTCAGGCCACAGGGGAAGCCGGCCCCGCCGCGGCCGCGAAGATTGGCGGCCTCCACTATCTCAATGACCGCCTCGGGCTTGAGATCGAAGGCGGCGGCCAGGCTGCGGTAGCCGCCGCGGGCCCGATAGGCCTCCAGACCCAGCGGGGTATCGGCATCGAGGTGGCGGGTCAATACGGCCTCCATGCCCTTATTCCCCCCCTCGCAGGCGTCCCAGCAGGGCCGCCAGGGCGGCCTCGTCCAAGGGCCCCAGCGCCTCGCCGTCCAGCAGTGCCGCCGGTGCCCGGTCGCATAGCCCCAGGCAGATGCTGGGCAAGACGCTGAGGGCCCCGTCCGGCGTCACCTCCCCCAAGGGGACGCCGTTGGTTTTTTCCGCCGTCGCCAGCAACCGATCCGCGCCGCGCAGACCGCAACAGACACTGTCGCAGACCTGGAGCACGTGCCGACCTGGAGGGCGACGATAGATCAGGCTGTAGAAGGTGGCCAGCTCCTCGACCTCGGTGGTCGACAGGCCGGTGAGGTCCGCGACCTCCGCCACGGCTGCATCGTCGAGGTGGCCGTATTCGGCCTGCAAGGCCTGCATCGCGGGCACCACCGCCGTGCGGCGCTCCGGATGGGCGGGTGGCAGATGGGCCAGTTCTCTTCGCAATTCTTCCAGTTTGGTCATGTCGGCACCCCCTAACGATCCAGGTCCGCGAGTATGTAGTCGAGGGAGCCGAGGATGGCGAACAGGTCCGCCATCAGGTGGCCGCGGGCGAGTTTTGCCAGGGCCTGGACATGGGGGAAGGAGGGGGTACGTATCCGCAGCCGGTAGGGCTGTTGTGAGCCGTCGCTGACGACAAAGTAGCCGTTCATCCCCTTCGGCGCCTCGGTAATAAACAGGCTTTCCCCGGCCGGGAAGGTCATCCCCCCGCCGACGTTGATGAAATGGTGGATCAGGGTTTCGATATCCTGCAGCGTCGCCTCCTTGCGCGGAAAGGCATAGCGCGCCTGGTCGGAGAGCACCGGCCCGTCGGGCATGTTGTTCATCGCCTGTTCGACGATGCGCAGGCTCTGGCGCATCTCCTCCAGGCGCACCTCGGCGCGGGCAAGGGCATCGCCCTCGGCGGCGGTGGGGATTTCGAAGTCGTAGTGCTCGTAACCGCTGTAGGGGCGCTTTTTGCGCAGATCCCAGTCCAGACCGCAGGCGCGCAGGTTGGGCCCGCTCACGCCCCAGTCGATGGCCTGCGCGCTGGACAATACCCCGATGCCGCGGGTGCGGCCGCGTAACACGGGATTGTGCGTGAACAGCGCCTGGTACTCGTCGACGGCGCGCGGCATGCGGTTCAGGAAACCTTGCAGCGCCTCGCGCCAGCCCCCGGGCAGGTCCAGGGCCACGCCGCCGATACGGAAGAAGGCCGGGTGCATGCGCCCGCCGCTGATCAGTTCCATCACGTCGAACAGGTATTCGCGATCGCGAAAGGTATAGAAGGGCGGGGCCATCGCCCCCATGTCATGCGCATAGCTGCCCAACCACACCAGATGGCTGGCGACGCGGAACAGTTCGCACAGCATGACCCGCATCACCGCGGCGCGCGGCGGTACCGAAATCCCGGCGAGCTGTTCCACCGCCAGCACATAGGGCAGCTCGTTCTGCACCCCGGCCAGGTAATCGATGCGGTCGGTGTAGGGGATATAAGTATGGTAGGTCTGGCGTTCGGCCATCTTCTCCGCGCCGCGGTGATGAAAGCCGATGTCGGGGCGCACATCGCGGATCTCTTCGCCCGCCAGCCGCACCACCAGGCGCAACAGGCCGTGGGTGCCGGGGTGGTTGGGGCCGATGTTGAGAATCATCTCCTCGTCATTGTCCCCCGGCTCACGATAATCCTCGGCGCGGTAGCTCTCCAGGACCTGGCGATAGCGCGCCTCCGGCAGCCGGTAGGGCGGCATCTCGGTGGCACGATTGGGATGGCTCTTGCGCAACGGGTGGCCTTGCCAGTATTCGGGCATCAGGATGCGGCGCAGGTCGGGGTGGCCGTCGACGTGGATGCCGAACATGTCATAGAGCTCGCGCTCGTACCAATCGGCGGCGGGCCACACGGCGCAGGCGCTGGGCAGGTGCGGGGCCTCGTCGGGCAGGCTCACCTTGAGGCGCAGGTCGGTGTTGCCGGAGACGGACAGTAGCTGGTAGAACACCGTCAGCCCGCCGTCCCGCCCCGTCTCGTCGATGGCGGACAGGTCGAAGAGCATCTCAAAGCGGGGCTCGGCCTCGTGTTTGAGAAAGGCCAGCGCCTCGGTCAATCGTTCAACGGGGAGCGAGAGGGTTTCGATGTTGTCGTGGGGGGGGTTGCCGGGAATGGCGTTGAAACGTGCCTGCAATTGTGCCGTGAGTGTTGCGTGTACAGCGCTATGAGGCATCCGCTATTCCTTTATCATCAAACCAGTGGCACCCGCAGACCGAGTGGCCGGCGTTCGCCGCCGACCGCCTCCTGCAGCATCACCAGTCCCTGCAACAGCGCCTCGGGCCGTGGCGGACAGCCGGGCACGTAAACATCCACCGGCAGGATCCGGTCCACCCCCTGCACCACGCTGTAGATATCGTACATGCCGCCGGAGTTGGCGCAGGAGCCCATGGAGATGACCCACTTGGGTTCGAGCATCTGGTGATAGAGGCGCAGGATCATCGGCGCCATCTTGATGAACACGGTCCCCGAGACGATCAACAGATCCGCCTGGCGTGGTGAACCGCGCATCACCTCGGCGCCGAAGCGGGCGATGTCGTGGCGTGGCGTGAACGCCGCCATCATCTCGACGAAGCAGCAGGAGAGGCCGAAATTGAACGGCCACAGCGAATACTTGCGGCCCCAGGACACCGCCTCTTCCAGTCGGCCGAAGATCCCCGTCAGAGGTCCCTGCCGGTTCTGTCCGGGCTCCATGACAGACCTCCCTTGCGCCATTCGTAGATCAAGCCAAGCAACAGGATCAGGATGAACACGCTGCCGCCAATGATTCCCTGCACACCCAGCTCCCAATAGGCCACCGCCCAGGCAAACAGGAAAGCGGCTTCAATATCGAATATCAGGAAGGAGAGGGCGACCACATAGAAACGTATCGGAATTCGTACGCGGGCGTCGTGGGTGGGGGGAATGCCGCATTCATAGGGTTGTTCCTTGTCCCACTGTGGCCGGTAACCTCCCAGCCAGCGCGGCAGCCACAACAAGCCGATCAGCACGACCGCGATGAGCAACGCGAACAGGCCGACAACGGCGGCGGATTCCAGGTCTTGCATCGACTCCCTCCAGACTTTGAGGCCAGCGCTTTTGTCTACTTACTTCGGCGCGGATTTCTTATCAACTACTGCCTATGTCGAATGCAGTTTGAGGTTTCTTGCATGCTAAACACTGTAGACGAGGTGACTCAAATGGCAAGCCTACCCCCGCTCATCCATTTCATGGTAATCGCGCCGGGACGGGCCGTCATAGAGCTGCCGGGGGCGGCCGATACGCTGCTGCGGTTCGGCGATCATCTCCATCCACTGGGCCACCCAACCCACCGTCCGGGCGATGGCGAACATGACCGTGAACATCTGGCTGGGGATGCCCAGCGCCTTGTAAATAATCCCCGAGTAGAAGTCCACGTTGGGGT
Source organism: Candidatus Tenderia sp. (assembly GCA_030148045.1). Taxonomy (GTDB): domain Bacteria; phylum Pseudomonadota; class Gammaproteobacteria; order Tenderiales; family Tenderiaceae; genus Tenderia. Next base: position 2,237 of record JASBUE010000172.1, on the reverse strand, counting down.
AGAGCTTGTGGTCAATAAAGTAGTCATCGCTGAGTGCGATCTCCTCCAGCCTGAGGGCGAGTTCGAAGAGGGGATCGTTTTGCTGTGCGCGCGTTGCCAGCACCTCGTGACACATCCGCCGTACGATCCGCGCGCGCGGATCGTGGTTCTTGTAGACACGATGGCCGAACCCCATCAGGCGGAAGGGGTCGTTCTTGTCCTTGGCCTTGGCCAGATACTTGGGGATATTGCCGGCATCACCGATCTCTTCCAGCATGCGTAGTACCGCTTCGTTGGCGCCGCCATGGGCCGGCCCCCACAGGGCGGCGATGCCGGAGGCGATACAGGCGAAGGGGTTGGCACCGGAGCTGCCCGCCAGACGCACCGTCGAGGTACTGGCGTTTTGTTCATGGTCGGCGTGCAGGATGAACAGCATATCCAGGGCCTTTTCCGCCAGCGGATCGACAGTGTAGGGTTCGCTTGGCACGGAGAACATCATGTTGAGAAAATTGCCGCTGTAACTGAGACTGTTTTGTGGCGGGACGAAAGATTCGCCGATGGAATGCTTATAGCTGGCGGCGGCGATGGTCGGCATCTTGGCAATCATACGCTGGGCCGCAAGCTCGCGGTGTTGCGGGTTGTGGATGTCGGTGGAGTCGTGATAGAAGGCCGATAACGAGCCCACCACCCCCGTCATGACGGCCATCGGGTGGGCGTCGTGGTAGAAGCCGTCATAAAACCTCTCTAGGCTCTTGTTGATCATGCTGTGGTGGCGCAGGGTGGTCGTGAATGCATCGAATTGTTGCCGGTCGGGCAGCTCGCCATAAAGCAACAGATAGGCCACCTCGAGGAAGTTGCTTTTTTCCGCCAATTGCTCGATGGGATAGCCGCGGTAGAGCAGCACCCCTTGTTCACCGTCGATAAAGGTGATGCCGCTGCGACAACTGGCCGTCGAGACGAAGCCCGGGTCATAGGTGAAATAACCCAGCGCCTGGTAGAGGTGGCCGATGTCCGCCACGGCAGGCCCCAGGCTGCCCCGCCGGATGGGCAAATCAATTTGATTGCCGGTGGCATTATCCGTCGCGGTAATGGTGTCGTTGTTCATGGAGCTCCTCCCCCCGTGCCGTTACGGCGTTACTGGTGAGCCAGCCTTTCCAGGTCCTTCCGGACCATGTCGGCCGAATTTTGAATCTGGGCGGCTTCTTCCTCGCTGAGCGGCAGTTCCACGACCTGCTCAAGCCCTGTTGCGCCGAGCACGGCCGGCACACCCATGGCGATTTCGTGCCGGCCGTACTCGCCGTCCAGGATGGCGACGCAGGGCAGGATGCGCCGGCGGTTGCGGCGCACCGCGTCCGCCATGGTGGCGATGCAGGCTGCGGGCGAGTCATAGGCGCTGCTGGTCTGCTTAAGCGCCAGGATCTCCGCGCCGCCCTTGCGGGTATGTTCGACGATGCGGGCCAGCGTCTCCGGCGTGAGGAAATGGTCGACGGGGATACCGCCGATGTGGCTGTAGCGCAGCATCGGGACCATGGCATCCCCATGTCCGCCCATCACCAGGGTAGAGATATCTCTCACGGAATAGCCGGTTTCCAGGGCGATAAAACTCGCCATGCGCGCCGCATCGAGCACCCCGGACAGGCCAAACACACGGCGCCTGTCCCAGCCGGTCAGTTTCCAGGCGTGGTAGGTGAGGATATCCACCGGATTGGATACCATGAGGATGATGGCCTGCGGCGCGTGGCGCTGAATATTCTCGATAATCGGGGTAATGATCGCCACATTGGCATCGAGCAAATCGGAACGTGACATACCGGGTTTGCGGGGCAGGCCCGCGGTGATGATGACCAGCTCCGCGCCTTCAATGGCGGCGGGATCGGTGTCTCCGCTCAGGCGGGTGTCGAAACCAAACAGCGGGGCCGACTCCTGGATATCCAGGGCGATGCCCTGAGGGACGCCCTCGTTGATGTCCAGCAACACCAGCTCCCGGCACAGCTCTTCTTTGGCAAGGAGTTGCGCGGCCGATTCGCCGACACGCCCCGTGCCAATGATGGCTATCTTGTTCATGGATCCTCCTCGTTATTAACCCGGCAACCTAATATGCCGTGTTCAGCCGTTGTGTGCTCGCCTACAGCAAGGCATCAAAACGCCGCTGTAGCCATCCTACAGCAAGTTTTGATAACGCAGTCTGTGGGTGAGCACGCAACGGCCTCTCTTTTATTAATCAATCGGTTAGGGGCTTCAAGCATGCCCGTGCTCAG
>JASBUE010000171.1 GCA_030148045.1 Candidatus Tenderia sp. | reverse complement strand
GAGGTTTCATTTTCATCACTGCTGGAGCTCATTTTTCCGCCCCACAAGGCGGAAGGAGTGCGGTGTAGTTATTCTACATAAGCGACTGACAACGCAGTGGGGCGGAAAAATGGGCCGCCGGCGCTGCTCCGAAATTAGTGTTAACAGGCCCTAAGCCTTCGCCTGTAACGCCATCCCCGCCGGCATCGCAAGCCGCTTTGCCGACCGCATCAGCGACTCACACTCCCCCGCCGACAGAGGCCGACTGAACAGGTAGCCCTGCATCTCGTCGCAGCCCTCGGCCTTCAGGTAGTCGAGCTGTTCTTCGGTCTCCACCCCCTCGGCCACGATCTGCAGGCCCAGGCTGTGGCCCAGGCCGAGAATGGCGCGCACGATGGCGACATCGTTTTCATCCCCCGGGATGTCGCGGATGAATGAGCGGTCGATCTTGAGGGTATGGATAGGAAAGGTCTTGAGGTAACTCAGCGAGGAGTGGCCGGTGCCGAAATCATCGATATGGACGCGCACACCCAGCTGCACCAGCTTCACCATCATCTCGGCGGCCGAGGCGGGGTTGTCCATGATCATGGATTCGGTGATCTCCAGATTGAGCAGGGCGGCGGGCAGTCCGGTTTCGCGCAGGATGGCCTCGACCTTTTCGAGCAGGTCGTTCTGCCGGAACTGGCGCGTGGAGAGGTTGACGGCCATCGCCCCGGTTTCCAGTCCCGCCTCGCGCCAGGCCACCATCTGGCGGCAGGCCTCGCGCAACACCCAGTCGCCGATAGGCAGGATCAGTCCGCTCTCCTCCGCCACCGGGATGAACTCGGCCGGACTCACCAGGCCCAGCTCATCCGACTGCCAGCGCAGCAGGGCTTCCCAGCCGGCGATGCTGCCATCGTCCAGCGCCACCTTGGGTTGATAATGTAGGGACAGTTCGCCCTGATCCAGGGCGTAGCGGAGGCCCGATTCGATCAGGACACGGCGCTGGATGGACTCGCCCAGTTCCCGGCTGAAGGCCACCAGGCAGTGGCGCCCTTCGGCCTTGGCGCGCTGCAGCGCGACATCGGCATTGCGCAGCAGGACACTGGCGGCATCGCCGTCCTGCGGGAACATCACCATGCCCAAACTGGCGCCGATGGCGATGTGGTCGTCACCGAGATCGAATTCATCGCGCATGGCGTAGAGCAGCCTCTGGCCCGCCTGCCGGGCCTGTCGGGCACCGGTTCGCTGCAACAACAGGACAAAGGTACCGCCGCTGAAACGGGCCACGAACACGGACCGGGGTAGGGAGGTACGGATGCGTTGCGCCACCGCCCGCAACAGCTGATCGCCCTGCTCATGTCCCAGCATGGCGTTGACGGTCTTGAAATTGTCCAGCCCCAGCAGGATTACGGCACAGGTGCTGCCCTCGCCCCGGGCCTTGTCAATGGCCTGCTGCAGGCGCTCATTGAAGGCCGCCCAGCTGGCCAGGCCGGTCAACTCGTCATGGCTGAGCATGTGCCGTATTTGCATGAAGGGCCGGCGTACCGATTCGGCGAAAATGGCGCGATAAAGAAAATAGTAGGCCGCGACCTTGTAGGTATGGCCCAGCAGGTTGGCTGTGCTGCTGACCTGCACATAGAGGGTGAAAAACAGTTCACCCACCGCCATCAACAACAGCGCCAGCAGCAGGCTGTTGACGTCGCAGTTGGCGACCCGGTGGCGGCGCCACCACAATAACCCGGCCGTCACCACATAGAGGCCAAACACCAGCCATTCGACGGCGATCTTCGTCGTCGTCAGCCCCTTGCCCGGAATATACATCGCCGGCGCCAGGTGAGGCCATATCAGGATCGAAAGGCTGACCAGCCCCACCAGCGTCAGGGTGGCGAGCACACCCCAGCGATAACTGGTTTCGCGCCTGATCGCCACCTGCGGCAGGGTGATGTAGGCCAGCAGGCCAAGCGCGGCGGCCATCCGCGCACTGAGCCAGAACAGGATGGTCTTGTGCGTGGAGTTGGGCGTGATGACCTCCGGCATCCCCACATAGGTGAGGAAATGCAGTACATCGAACGTGGCCACGGCCAGAAACGCATACCCCAGCACCACGGCACGCAGCGAACGGGCGGTATCCTGGGCGCCGTAGACGATGAAGAAGATCAGCGCCGCCACCACCACGGCGAAGGTCTCCATCAGCGCATGCACGACCAGGAATCCCGACTGCGAAAAGGCGGCCTGGTTTTGGGGGAAGGCCTGCCATAGGAGCAGGGGCAGGCCCTCCGCCAACAGCAGCAAGCCGACCCCGGTCGCGGCATCGTAGCCGTTTTTGTCCATGTTTCCCTTCAACGTTTCGACACAGCCCCGGCGCAAGCAGACCGGTTTTTGTGCCTGAATTCAAGCGACGTTCTACCCCCTGTAAGAATTACTATCGTAATTTGCGTAACAAGCTTGAGCGGCGGGGCAATAATATTAACCCGGCAACCTAATATGCCGTGTTCAGCCGTTGCGTGCTCGCCTACAGCAAGGCATCAAAACGCCGCTGTAGCCATCCTACAGCAAGTTTTGATAACGCAGTCTGTGGGTGAGCACGCAACGGCCTCTCTTTTATTAATCAATCGGTTAGGGGCTTCAAGCATGCCCGTGCTCAG
>JASBUE010000029.1 GCA_030148045.1 Candidatus Tenderia sp. | reverse complement strand
CACCGGCTCCTTGATGATGCGCATCAGATATTCCCCGTAACCGCTGTTGATCAAGGGGCCGGCCAGGGTCTCCAGTTGTTCTGCGCTGATGAAATTCATGCGAAAGGCGATCTCTTCCGGGCAGGCGATCTTGAGGCCCTGGCGTTTCTCGATGGTCTCGATGAAGCTTGAGGCCTCCAGCAGCGAGGAGTGGGTGCCGGTGTCGAGCCAGGCCATGCCGCGGCTCATGGTCTCCACCTGCAGTTGTTGCGCGCTTAGGTACAGCTTATTGATGTCGGTGATTTCCAGTTCGCCGCGGGCCGACGGTTTAAGGTTTTTGGCCATGTCGATCACCTGGCTGTCATAAAAATAGAGCCCGGTGACGGCGTAGTGGGATTTGGGTTGTTTGGGTTTCTCTTCGATGGAGATGGCCTGGCCCTGCGGGTCGAACTCCACCACGCCATAGCGTTGCGGGTCGCTGACCGGGTAGGAAAAGACGCTCGCGCCGCTGGTGCGCGCATTGGCATTTTGCAACAGCTCGGAGAGGTCGTGGCCGTAGAAGATGTTGTCACCCAGGATTAGCGTGCTGGGGGCGTTGCCAATAAACTGCTCACCGATGAGGAAGGCCTGGGCCAGGCCTTCCGGTTGCGCCTGCACGGCGTAGTGAATGTCGACGCCCCAGTGATTGCCGTTGCCCAGCAGCTGCTCGAAGCGGGGCGTATCCTGCGGCGTGGAGATGATCAGGATGTCGCGGATACCGGCCAACAACAACACCGAGATGGGATAGTAGATCATGGGCTTGTCGTAGACCGGCAACAGCTGTTTGGAGACCGCCTGGGTCACCGGATAGAGCCGGGTGCCGGAGCCGCCGGCCAGGATGATGCCTTTGCGTGATACGCTCATTTGATCAGCCCCAGGCGTTCGCCCTGATAGTCGGCGGCGGTGACTTTTTTCCAGTTTTCCGCATTATCGATATACCAGTCGATGGTTTTCTTTAATCCTGTTTCGAAGGTCTCCTGCGGCGTCCAACCCAGTTCGCGCTGGATCTTGCCGGCGTCGATGGCGTAGCGCTGATCGTGTCCCGGCCGGTCCTGCACGAAGGTGATCAGCTGCTCGTGCGGCGCGTGGGGCGAATCGGGAAAGCGTTCATCCAGATAGGCACAGATGGCCTTGACCACGTCCAGATTGGTCTTCTCGTTATGGCCGCCGATGTTGTAGCACCGGCCCGGTTCGCCTCGTTCCAGCACCCGGCGCAGCGCCCGGGCATGGTCCTCCACGTAGAGCCAGTCGCGCACATTGTCGCCGCGGCCGTAGACCGGCAAGGGCTTGCCTTCCAAGGCATTGAAAATCATCAGCGGGATCAGCTTTTCCGGATACTGGTAGGGGCCGTAGTTGTTGGAGCAATTGGTCAGCAGGGTGGGCAGGCCGTAGGTGTGATGCCAGGCCCGCACCAGATGATCCGAAGACGCCTTGCTGGCCGAGTAGGGCGAGTTGGGGGTATAGGCGGTCGCTTCGGTGAACAGCCCTTCGTCGCCCAGGGTGCCATACACCTCATCAGTGGAAATATGATGAAAGCTAAACCGGTCGCGCTTATCACCATCGAGCGTTGACCAGTATTCGCGCGCAGCTTCCAGAAGGGTGTAGGTGCCGACGATATTGGTCTCGATAAAGGCCGCCGGCCCTTCGATGGAGCGGTCCACATGGGACTCGGCCGCCAGATGCATCACGGCATCGGGACGGTATTTGTCGAACAGCTGCTTGATGGCCGGCGCATCGCAGATGTCCACCTGCTCGAAATGGTGGCGCGGATGCTCCAGCGCCTCGCCCAGGGTGGCCAGGTTGCCGGCGTAAGTCAGTTTGTCTACATTGACGACGCTGGTTTCGGTTTCGGCAATGAGTTGACGGATCAGGGCCGAGCCGATAAAGCCCGCGCCGCCGGTGACCAGAAGGGTGTCGGCTTGCATGTGTGTCTACCTGTCAGGTGTCTTTGCGGCGGTAATCGGCGTAGGACTTCTCTTCCACCAATTCGGAGCCGAGCTTGAGGTTGATCTTGCGCTTCACCGCGGCGCGCTCGTCGTTGGTGAAATAGACCGAGCGGGCCAGTTCGATGAACTGTTCATCGAAGGCGCCTTCCGACTCCTTGTCGCGGATGTAGTCCTCGATCTCCCACAGCGTCTCGTTGATCTGTTTCAGTTGCGCGATTTCGGCGCTGACATCCTGCCGCGAAAACGGCGAGGCCTCCCAGGTGCGGCGCAGGGTGTTGAGTTCCTTGTGGATGTTTTCCAGCTTGGCCGGATCCTTGATGCGTTCGGACTTGATTTCGAGAATGGTGATCTTGTCGAGGAATTCACCCACCGAGATTTCAGCAGACAGGTTCATGGCGTTCACCGAAGCTTGTGTTTGGATATAAGCGATATAGGGCGCTATGTTACTGGATAGATGCTGAAAAGGCCACTTTCCGTGCCTGAAATCCAACCGGGCCATGGACGCTAAGCACTTGAAAACATTGGGCGTATCCCCGTGGCGGCGGGATGGGGCCGGGGGCGTCTATTTTTTAATGATGTCTATCTCTTTCTGGGCCTTGGTCCATTTGCCCTCGGGTTTGTCGAGGTACTGGAAATACTCATTGGTGAAGTTGCCCTGATTGCAGGTATAACGATAGCTGATGGTGTTGACCTCGGCGCTGTCCAACACCTGGTTGAAGACGCCGGGCCCGGTCAGGTCATACACATTCTCCGAGCGGCGATGTTTGATGTTGTCCAAAATGACATCGATCATTTGCGCCAAATGGGGGTTGTCCTTCTTGCTGGCGATGAAATAGTTGCTGATGTCGCCGCGCTTGGTGGTGACATAGAGTTCGTCGTCGTCCGGTTTGACGATGCCGCCCAGCGGCCAGACGAAATGGGCGTCGATATCCAGGTAGACGCCGCCGTGCTTCTGCAACACCAGCAGGCGCCAGAAATCCGCCTGGGCCGCGCCTATTTGAAGCTTCGAATAGTTTTCAAAGATCTCTGTGGGATAATTCGCTTTGATGAATTCTGCCCGGTCTTCCGTCACCATGAAACGATACTCGAAGCCGGGGGAGAGTAAGCGATTAAACAGGTAGTTGAGATAAACCGGCAGGGTGACACGAGCGGTGTAATTGGTCTGCCAGATGATTCTGGAAATACGCGACGGACTGCGTTGGCGGAACATCGGCGCGGCCTGCCGGGGCAGGGTGAATCTTTTGTTGGGAAACAAGAAATGAAAGACGTAACATAGCAGTTTGGTAAGATTCGCGAAGATTTTTATGATGCGACTAACAAAAAGAATCAAGAATTTTTTCACGTACTGCGTTCCTGTGGCGCTTGGTTGGTGTGCATAGTGTGAACCAGGCGCGGCGTGGTAGCAATATCGGGACAGGGCGATTGAAGATCGAGCCGCAGCAATTCAGCCGGCAGGGCTTGCATATTCTGTTTGATGCCGCCTGTATCGAGCGCCCTGCAGCGGAGTTTTTTGAGCCCGATTACTGGCGCGCCCAAAATGCCCTGCTCGGCATGGCCCAGGGGCGCGCCGCCGCCTGTATTTTTCGCTATCGGGAACGGGTGTTTGTTCTGCGTCACTATCGCCGTGGCGGGCTGATGGCCAAGTTCAGTGATGATTATTATCTATGGTCGGGGCTGGCAAACACGCGTGCCTGGCGCGAGTGGCATCTGCTGGCCGACATGTATCGGCAAGGTTTGCCGGTGCCGCGGCCGGTGGCGGCGCGGGTACGACGCCATGGCTTGCTTTATAGTGCCGATCTGGTGACCTCGTGCCTGCCCGGTGTCACGCCCTTGGCCGATGTGTTGATGCGACAGCCCCTGCCGCAGGCGCAGTGGCAATCAATCGGGACCATTGTTAAGCGCTTTCATCAGGCGGGTATCTATCACGCCGATCTCAATGCCCGCAACATCCTTTTGAACGAAGACGGCCAGGTGTTCGTGATCGACTTCGACAAGGGTGAAAAGCGGGCGCCTGATTCGAGCTGGCAGCAGGCCAATCTGGCGCGGCTGCGACGTTCGCTGGACAAGTTCAAGCAGCAACACACCCAGTTCTATTTCGACGAACAGGTCTGGCGCTATATGTTGGCCGGTTACGACAAATAGGGCTCCAGGGCATCCAGATAACGTCGTGCCACATCCGCCTTGGCGTTAACCAGTTGTTGCGCCCGCCTGCCCATGTCTTTTAGTTGATCGGGCCGCCCGAGTAGTTGTGCCGCCGTGTCGATCAGCGCACTGGCGTTTTCAACCTCAATGCCCGCCCCACCTTCGATCAGCAAATCGCGTTCGTCGGCAAAGTTATCCATGTGCGGCCCGAACAGGGTGGCCTTGCCCAACCGCGCCGCCTCGATCACGTTCTGGCCGCCGCGCGCGATGAGCGAGCCGCCCATGCAGACTATTTCCGCCCCGGCGATAAAACCCGGTAGTTCACCGAAGGTGTCGGCCAGGTAGATCTGGGTCGCGCTCGTCACCGCCTCGTTGTCGCTGCGTACCGCCAATTGCTTGGTTAAGGGGCGTAACTGTTGCAGGATAGCGGCCTTGCGTTTGGGGTGGCGCGGCGCGATGACGAGTAAATACTTTTGGCTCAATTTGGACGCCAGCCAAGCGCGGCTGAGCTGTAGCTCTTCATCATCATGGGTGGAGGCGGCCAGGACATAGGGGCGGGCCAGGGAGATCGGTTCGATGCTTTGTTGTACCGGCGGCGCGGCGAACTTGATGTTGTCGATGACCTGGATCTTGCCTTGATCCGCACCGAGCTCAATGAAGTTTTCGGCGTCGGTCTTGGAGCGGGCCAAAATCCGGTCGACATTGCGCAGTGCGCCTTGATACACGGCGCGTATCCAGCCCGGCTTGTTCATGCTGCGTGCTGACAGGCGGCCGTTGACGATCACCAGGGGAATTCCGTTCAGCCTGCAGTGATAGAACAGTCGCGGCCAGATTTCGGTTTCCATAATCAGGGCGCAGCGTGGTTTGATGCGCTGAAAAAAGTTGCGCACCGCCTGGTCGAAGTCCAGCGGCAGGTAGACGTGCTCAACGTCCGGGCCGAATTTTTTCTGCGCCGTGGCGGCGCCGCTGGGGGTGAAGGTGGAGACGATCAGGGGTAGTTCGGGATGGCGTTGGCGCAGTTCCATCACCAGGGGCCAGGCGGCGTTGACCTCGCCCACCGAGGCCATGTGAATCCACACCGGCCGGTTGTGACACTCGGGCAGGTCTTTGCCCAGTTTTTGTCGCGCCATACGCGGGTCGTCGGCGCGCCACGCCTGGGCGATGCTGTGCCAGGCCAACAGGGGGGCCAGCAGTGTGAGCGATATGCGATACAGCCAGTTGGGTTTAACCCGCATTTCTCACCACCCTTCTACTGCGGCGGCCCAATGGCACGTCCTGCCTGGCTTTCGTTCGGTCGGAGTGCTCGACATAGTGTCGACTATGCCTGCTCGCTCCTCGGTCACGAAAGCCAGGCATGCCGCACCCTTGAACCGTCTCGCTACGAACGGTGGTGAGAAATGCGGGTTAACGGCGGTAGACATCGGCTTCCCCCTCGGGTCGGCTCTTAAAGCGGCGGTGCATCCACAGATATTGCGCCGGTGTCTTGCGTGCCTCGTTTTCGATCAAGGCGTTGGTGCGCGTGGCATCGGCCTGGTCATTGCCGCTGGGGAAATTGTCCAGCGCCGGCAGCAGGGTGAGTTGATAGCCGCTGCCGTCATCCAGACGACGCACGAAGAAGGGTACCACCGCCGCACCGGTCATCTTGGCGATGCGCGAGGTGGAGGTCAGGGTGGCGGCGGGGATGCCGAAGAACGGCGCAAACACCGCGTTGACGGTGCCGAAGTCCTGGTCCAGGGCATACCAGCAGGCATGGCCCTGTTTCAAGGTCTTGATCAAACTGCGCACGTCGCTGCGCTCGATGGCGCCGAGAAAGCGGCGTTCGCGGCCGTCCTTCATCACTGCCTCGAACAGCGGATTGCGATGATATTTGTACATGACGTAAAAAGGGGTGTGTCGGGCTAGCAGGCGGCCGCCGATCTCCAGGCAGGTAAAATGGGCGCTGAACAGGATGACGCCCTTGCCCTGCCGCCGCGCCGCCTCCAGGTGTTCGAGTCCGTCGATATGGCACAGCGGCCCCAGTTTGTTTTCGCTGCCCCACCAGCACAGGCCGATCTCGAACAGGGAGATGCCGCTGGAACGGAAGCTCTGTTTCACCAGCTCGCGTTGTTCGGTCGCGTCCAGCTGGGGAAAGCAGAGCCGGATGTTGGTTTCGGTAATATGACGGCGGCGTGGGATGGTCAGGCGTATGAGGTCTCCCAGCAGCGCCCCCAGGGCCAGCTGCCAGCGATAGGGCAGCTGGATGGCCAGGCGCAGCAGGCCAAAACCGAGCCACAGCGGCCAGTAACGCGGCGCAAGATAGGGGTGCGGATCAAGTTTGGATCTGGCGGAATGACTCAAAGCAGATGAGGTGCTTGATTATTGTTGGGGCTCGGGCCAGGTGCCGTGATTCATGAGCAGGGCAACGGTGTACACACTCCCCCCCTAGGAAGATGCCTCTAGCCAGGTGTTTACTTGCTGTACGTCTTCTGCGCCGAGCATGCCGGCGGCTTGTTTCAGGCGCAGGCTGGCGAGGATGTAATCGTAGCGGGCGCGGGCATAGTCACGCTGGGTGCGAAACAGTTCACGCCGGGCGTCGAGCACGTCGACCGTGGTGCGGGTGCCTACTTCATAGCCCGCCTGGGTGGCCTTCAGGGCGCTTTCGGATGAGGTCACCGCCTGGCGCAGGGCTTTCACCTGGCTGATGCCGGCGAGCACATTCAGGTAGGCCTCGCTGGCTTCGCGCTGGACGGCGCGGCGCTGCTGCTCCAGCAGATCCCGGGCCTGCATGTGCCGGGCCGTGGCGCCGCGGATGCCGGCCGAAATGCCGCCGCCCTGATAGAGCGGGATACTGAGTTGCAGGGTGATGGAGTCGCTTATGGTCTCGCGGCTGCCGAAACTGCCGCCGCCGACATTGCTGTAGTCGCGACCGGCTACCAGGTCGATGTTCGGGTGCCGGTTGGCACTCTGTTGCGACACGGCCTGGCGGGCGACCTCGACGTCGGCTTCGGCGGCCAGCAGGGTGTAGTTGTTCTGCAGGGCGGTGTCGATCCAGGCTTCAATGTCGGCGGGGTCGGGCGTGGCCAGTTCCATTGCGTCACCCAGGCCGGCCAGGGCGTGCTGCGGCAAGCGGCCGGTGATTTCACGCAGGGCCTGGCGGCTGACGGCGAGCTTGTTCTGCGCGACGATCTCGCTGGCGACGGTCAGGTCGTAGGCGGCCTGGGCCTCCTGCGCATCGGTGATGGCGATCAGGCCCACTTCGAAGCGCTGTTTGGCCTGTTCCAACTGGCGCGAGACGGCACTCTTTTCCGCCTGGGCGAATTCCAGGTCGTCACGCGCAGCCAGCACGTTGAAATAGGCCTGGGCTACGCGCAGGATAACCTCCTGATAGGCCTGGTTGAGCCGGGCCTCGGCCTGGCGGGTGGTGGCTTCGGCCTGGCGTAACTGGGTGACATAGTCGCGACGATAGAGCGGTTGGCGCAGGGTCAGCGAGTAGCCCTTGGTGGTGTACTCGGTCTTGCTGGGGGGAAAGAAGCTGCTTTTGAGGATGTCGTCTTTGTTGCGCGACAGATTGGTGCTGAATCCGATATCCGGATAATAGAGCGCCCTGGCCTGGCGCTGGTCATGGGTGGTGGCGTCGAAGCCGGCCTCTTCGGCGCTCAGCGCCGGGTCGTTCTCCAGGGCCGCCTGATAGACCTGCGTCAGATCCTCGGCCTGAGCGGCCGAAAAGAATAGCGTTGAGGTTATCAAGGTTGCGAGTGTGCGCAGCAGCTTATTCATGATTTGTTTAGTAACGCTTCATCCCTGAATCCACATTGCAGGCCCAGGCATCGATGCCGCCGACCAGGTTGATCAGCTTATCAAAGCCATTGGCGGCTAGAATGACACCAGCGCGCTGACTGCGCATGCCATGGTGACAGATTAATACATACTCCTGTGCCGGGTCCAGATCTTCCAGTGCTGTCGGAATCTGGTGCAGGGGAATGTTGATGGAACCGTCGATGGCGCAAATCTCGACTTCAAACGGTTCTCTGACGTCAAGCAGTACCGGTTTGGACTCGCTTTGTTGAAGCAGCTCGAATACCTGCTGGGGGCTTAATTGGCGCATAAAACCTACCTTCCTGGCATATTAGCGCGTGATAATATATTGTTTGCTTTAGAATACAAAACGTTGGGGTTTTGTGGCGTTTTCCAGCGACTTGATATCGGTCTCGAACAAAGTCTCCTGACTCCACTCGTTGATCCCGATGCGGGTGATCAGTACCGCCTCCATTACCGGTGTGTCGCCGACGATGGCCACCAGGCGCCCGCCGCGGTTGAGTGACTTCTGGAATGTCTCGGGCAGGACCGGCAGGGAACCGGAGATGAAGACGACGTCATAGGGGGCATGGGCGTCCCAACCATGGCTGGCATCGCCGGTTTCCAAAGTGATGTTGTTCAGATCCAGTGCCGCCAGGTTTTTGGCCGCGGTGTCGACGAAGTCCTGGTGGATATCGACGCCGTAGACGTCGCGGCAGGCCTTGGCCAGCAGGGCGGTGATATAACCGGTGCCGCAACCCACTTCCAGTGCCACATCGCCTTTGTGAAGATTCAACGCCTGTAGCATGCGGCCGACATATTTGGGCGCCAGCATCACCTCGCCGTGGCCGATGGGGATGTCGATATCGGCATAGGCCACATTCTGATAGGCCTGGGGGACAAATGCTTCGCGCGGCATGGACTCCATCAGTTCCAGTACCTGTGGGTCCAACACATCCCACGGGCGAACCTGTTGTTCCACCATGTTAAAGCGGGCAAGCGCCACATTTGTCATTTTCTGCTCCCTCGGAAAGGCTGGCCAAATCTCAGAACCGCCTAAGAGTAAGCAGTTTGGCTTTTTGAAGCAAGTGATTATGTCTATGGAAACACTGGGGTTTTGTTGGGATTTTGGCAAAAATTATAAGGCTGTCGGGGACTTGCGTCTTGAAAAATGGGGGCCGATAAGCTACTTTGATCAGCTATGAGCTGGGGGTGCCCACCATAATTGACGGGCTGAGATCACACCCTTTGAACCTGATCCGGTTAGTGCCGGTGTAGGGAAGGCGATATCATCTCCGTGGCGATCCATCGTGCCCCCCGGCAAACTTGATCATCATGTCATCCATAGAGGTTTAGCCCATGAGCGCGATTCCAGAAGAGTTTCTGAAAAAGACCGCCCAGGTGTCGGAGGCGGTGACCCGCCCCTTCGCCAACTCCAAGAAGATCTATGTAGAGGGATCGCGCCCCGACCTCCGTGTGCCCATGCGCGAGATCAGCCAGGCCGTGACACTGACGGATAACGGTGAAGGAATGAATCCCCCCATTACCGTCTACGATACCTCCGGCCCGTACACCGATCCCACGGTCAGCATCAATTTGCTCAAAGGCATGCCCGAGGTGCGTAGCGCTTGGATCGAGGAGCGCGATGACACCGAATTGCTCGCCGGCCCGACATCTGAATACGGCCGTCAGCGCCAGAACGATCCGGACCTGACCGGGCTGCGCTTTGAACACATCCGCACGCCGCGCCGCGCCAAGGCCGGCAAAAACGTCAGTCAGATGCATTATGCGCGGCAAGGCATTATCACGCCGGAGATGGAGTACGTCGCCATTCGCGAAAATTGCCGCCTGCAGGAATTGCAGCAGGACCCTCGTTACACCAAGTTGCTGAAACAACACCCCGGCCAAAACTGGGGCGCCAACATCCCTGGCGAGATCACGCCCGAATTCGTGCGTGACGAGATTGCCGCCGGCCGTGCCATCATCCCGGCCAACATCAACCACCCCGAGCTGGAACCGATGATCATCGGCCGCAATTTCCGCGTCAAGATCAACACCAACATCGGCAACTCCGCCGTCACCTCTTCTATAGAAGAAGAAGTGGAAAAGATGGTCTGGTCGGCGCGCTGGGGCGGCGACACCCTGATGGACCTGTCCACCGGCAAGAATATCCATGAAACCCGTGAATGGATCCTGCGCAACGCGCCTATGCCCATCGGCACCGTGCCCATCTACCAGGCACTGGAAAAGGTCGACGGCAAGGCCGAAGAGCTGACCTGGGAGATCTTCAAAGACACGCTGATCGAGCAGGCCGAGCAGGGCGTGGACTATTTCACCATCCACGCCGGCGTGCTGTTGCGTTACGTGCCGCTCACCGCCGAACGCCTTACCGGCATCGTTTCCAGAGGTGGCTCCATCATGGCCAAGTGGTGTCTGGCGCATCACAAAGAGAATTTCCTCTACACCCATTTCGAAGAGATCTGCGACATCATGAAGGCCTACGATGTTTCATTCAGTCTGGGCGACGGCCTGCGCCCCGGCTGCCTGGCGGACGCCAACGACGCCGCCCAGTTCGGCGAACTGGAGACCCTGGGCGAACTGACCAAGATCGCCTGGCAGCACGACGTGCAGGTGATGATCGAAGGCCCCGGCCATGTGCCGCTGCAAATGGTCAAGGAGAACGTGGACAAGGAGCTGGAGGACTGCTTCGAAGCGCCCTTCTATACCTTGGGGCCGCTGGTCACCGACATCGCGCCCGGCTACGACCACATCACCTCCGGCATCGGCGCCGCCAACATCGGCTGGTATGGTACCGCCATGCTCTGCTATGTCACGCCGAAAGAGCATCTCGGTCTGCCCAACAAGCAGGACGTGCGCGACGGCATCATCACCTACAAGATCGCCGCCCATGCCGCCGACCTGGCCAAGGGCTTTCCCGGTGTGCAACTGCGGGACAATGCCTTGAGTAAGGCGCGTTTTGAATTCCGCTGGGAGGATCAGTTCAATCTCGGTTTCGATCCGGAGAAGGCGCGGGAATTTCATGACTAGACCATGCCCAAGGAGGCACACAAGGTGGCGCATTTCTGCTCCATGTGCGGGCCGAATTTTTGTTCCATGAAGATTACCCAGGATGTACGCGATTTTGCGGCTGCGCAGGGGGTGTCTGAGCAGGAGGCCTTGGCGAAGGGTATGGAAGAGAAGGCGGTTGAATTTAAGAGGGCCGGGGCTGAAATCTACCACAAAGCCTGATTGTTACCGCTGTATCTCCCATCTCCCACGGGGGTACTCGCGGGGCATAAAAGGGCTGGGGTGAGGGAGCAAAAAAGCCCGCGTAGAGATACGCGGGCTTTCTAAACAACTCAGAGGCAACTCTTAATCCTCATCATCCTCGTTATCAAAAAAATCATCGTCATCCCCGATCCCGATTTCCTCGAGCTCCTCTTCCTTCGGCTTCTTCTGTGGCACGGGCTTGGCGGCAAGGGTCTCCAGAATGTTGGATGCCTTGCCGCGCGGCGTGAACTCCTTGGCAGCCTTGGTGAAGGCCGTTTTGAGTTCCTTGCTGACGGCTGCTTCATTGCCGTTGAGCGGGCGCAACTTGGATTCCACTATCTCACGTTTGTATTCGATGATGGTATTGCGCTGGAGGTTGAACAAATAGATGGTGTCGGGCTTGCCGGTCAATAGTTTCGGATCTTGTGCCACGGGGCTGCTTTTTTCTCCGATTTCCAAATAACCAAACCAGAGTGAATCTTTGCTCATCGTTACTCGTCCTCTCAAGTTGTCTGGATGATGAAGTGTCCTGTCGGCCTTTTGTTAGGCGAAATATATAATCATTTTTTCGGATTTGTCTTGTTTTTTTTTAGACTTTTTTCGCCGTCTCGGGCGGGGCCCGGGGTGGACCGGGGGGGCGTGATAAAATCCCCGTTATGACAAAGAGTTATCCAGTCCCCGCCGAGGCTGTGCAGGCGGAAATCGAGGTGAAAAAGAGCCGTTTCATTGCCCGCGCCGCGGCGGCGGCCGATCGCCAGGCGGCGCTGCAGGTGGTGGCGCGGGCCAAGCGCGATTTCCCGGATGCGCGCCACCACTGCTGGGCCTATCTGCTGGGCGATCCGGCATCGGCCTCCCGCGCCGCGGCGCATGACGCCGGTGAGCCTTCGGGCACGGCGGGCAGGCCGATCCTGAATGTGATTCAGCACAAGGGGGTGGGGGATGGGGTCGTGGTGGTGAGCCGCTATTTCGGCGGCGTCAAGCTGGGTGCCGGCGGGCTGGTACGGGCCTACAGCGGCGCGGCGGAGGCGGCCATGTCCAGGCTGCCGCTGGCGCAGGTCCGGCCGGTGCACAGTGTGGCGTTGTCACTCGGTTTCGCCAAGGAGCAGCGGTTGCGCCATTGGGCGGAACAGTACGGCGCGGCGCTTGTGCAGGTGGACTATGGCGAACAGGTGATGCTTTATCTGGATGTGCCGGAAGACGCCCTGGATGAACTGGACGCCTTCTGTGCCGCCGAGGGGGTTACGCGCCGACAGTGAAGGCCAGCACCTTGCTGATCTGGGTCAGCGGTCGGCCGCTCTCCTGCCGCCAGTGATTAAAGGCCTGCTGCACCCGTTTCAGGTCGCGCCGGGATTTGGGTTCGGTGGTGATGATACCCTCGCGCCTCAGTGCCGCCACCACGTCGCGGCTGAGGATGAAGGAGTCCTTGCCCATGAAGCGCAGGAAGTATTGCGCCGTGTTGCCGCCCAGGCGGCTGCCGCGTTTTTTCAGTAGAGTGAGTAACGAGACGTAATCGTCGCTGGGCCAGTCGGCGAAGCAGCGCGCCGCGCTGCCATGTTCTTCGGCCAGGTCGCAGAGGAAGGTGGCGTTGTCGCGCACGGCGAGGATCTTTTTGGCGTGGCGGATGATGCGCGTGTCCTTGAGCAGTCTTTCAAAATCCTCGTCCGACATGAATTTCCAGCGCAGTGGATGGAAGCCGGCGAAGGCCGCTTCGAAGCCGGGCCATTTTTTGTCCACCACCTTCCAGTTGAAGCCGGCGTTGAAGATGCACTTGGACATCATGGCCAGCCAGCGGTCGTCCGGGACGGCGGCCAGCTCCGCGGTGCTCAGCGGTGTGGGCAGCAGGGCCTCCAGCGCGGCCTCGCCACCCTTGCGCCGGGCGGCCTGTTCATAGAGGGATGCAAAGTTTGTCATGGTAAAATGCGCTATTTTTCGGTGGCGGATTGTGTGTGATGAGTGACGATTATAGCCGCCGCTTCGGCGGGATTCAGCGCCTCTACGGCACGGCGGCGGTGGCGGTGTTGCGCGACATGCACGTCTTCGTCGCCGGGGTCGGCGGCGTCGGGTCCTGGGTGGTGGAGGCGCTGGCGCGAAGCGGCGTCGGCAGGCTCAGCTTCATCGACGGCGATACGGTGGATATCACCAATGCCAATCGTCAGTTGCATACGCTCACCGACACCTTTGATCAGCCCAAGGTGGCGGTGATGGCAGAGCGGGTGCGGCAGATCAATCCCGACTGTGAAGTGAACGCCATCCACCAATATTTGAACATGGAAAACATGCAGGGATACCTGGAGAACGGTTACGACTACGTCGTCGACGCCCTGGACAGTATCAAGTTCAAGTCCAATATGATTGCCTGGTGCAAGCGTAACAAAATCCCCATCGTGGCCACCGGCGGCGCGGGCGGCCTGACCGATCCGACCATGATCCATGTGGCCGACCTCAGCAAGACCTACAACGATCCGCTGGCCGCCAAGGTGCGCGGCCGGTTGCGCAGCGAGTTCGGCTTCAGCCGCAATCCCAGGCGCTCGTTCGGGGTGGAGTGTGTGTTTTCATCGCAGCAGCAGGTCTATCCCAAAGAAGATGGCACGGTGAGCCACGAAAAACCCGGCATTCACGGCGTATCGCTGGATTGCCGTTTCGGTTATGGCTCGGCCGGTTTCGTTACCGCCGGTTTCGGCTTTATAGCGGCGTCACGGGCGATCAACAAGACCCTGAAGAAACGCCTGGCTTAACCTTTCAGCCCCAGCGGGTCGTTGGGGTCGATGTGGGACTGGAAGGGATAGCGCCGCTCCATATTGGTCAGCTGATAGACCTTGCCTAGCCAGTTGTTGAGTACCGCCTCGGCGGTGTCGTGCCAGGTGTTGTCCAGCTGCAGCATTACCAGGTCTTCGGGCAGGTCCGGGGGTGGCGCCCCTTGTTTCATCGCCTCCGTGACGCGGAGCTTGTGTTCCTCGAGGATGGCGGCCGATTGCAGGCTGAAATAATTTTCCGGCATGGGCGGATAGTCGGCACGGTCGCCGTTGATGTAGTGCATGACGTCGCGCTTGTACTCTTTCAGCAGGCTGATAATGTCGTACTCCGGATGGCCCTGAAAGAAGACCAGGCGGAACAGGTCTTCGCTGACCGCCAGGTGCACGCCGGCCTCTTTGCTTTCCACCAATACCTTCAGTCCGGCCGCTTCGAACTGCTGGCGGCAGATGTTGTTGTAGCGCGAGTGTGGTATGTCGAAGCGCGTGTTGACCCCGGCCACCAGTGGGTGCTCCCGGTCAACCAGGTAGTGGGGATAGACGCCCCAGCGCTTGAAGCCCAGGTGCCTGCGTTTCTGACCGTAGCGCATCTGCATCACGGCGTGAGTGGCCAGGCAGGAGCACAATGTCGAGGTGACGTTGTCGTAGGCCCAGTCGATGACTGCTTTCAGCGGTTCCCAGAAGGGCTCCATGGCCAGGTCGGGTTGGGTGACGTTGGCGCCGGTGATGATCAGCGCATCCAGGCCGCTGGTCTTGATCTGATCGAAGCTTTCGTAATATTTGGCCAGATGTTGGCGACCCTTTTCACTGCGCGGTAGTTCGGGCAGGGTGAACGGGTGCATGTAGAACTGGGCGATCTGGTTCGATTCGCCGACCAGGCGGAAGAACTGCCGCTCGGTCGCTTCCAGGGCGGCGTCGGGCATCATGTTGAGCAGGCCGATGTGCAGTTCGCGGATGTCCTGATGCAGGGCGACATCGCCGGGCACGATGGTCTCGCCCTCCTGTTTGAGGCGCTCGAAGGCGGGCAGGTTTGAGTTGGCTACCAGCGGCATGGGTGTATTTCCGTTGTTCCAGATCGTAGGGAGCGTTCTGCTCCGGCGTCTTTCCCGGCCAGTGGCCGTTCAGGACTGGCGGGCCACCACGGTCTCGAGCAGGGTGATGAAGTCAGCCTCATCCTGTACTGCGGCGAGTTCATCGGTGGTGACAGTGTACCCGTATTCGGCGGCGATGGCTTCGTAGCGCGGGATGCGGGCACGAAACAGGCGCGGGAACATCCAGCGTACA
>JASBUE010000011.1 GCA_030148045.1 Candidatus Tenderia sp. | reverse complement strand
GAAGGCCACCAGATCGGTCACCTCCCGGTCGCTCAGTTCCTTGTTGAGCTGGGTCTTGGCCATAACGCGCACCGCCTCGTCCAGCGTCTTGACTGAGCCGTTGTGGAAATAGGGCGCCGTCAGCGCCACGTTGCGCAGGCTCTGCACCTTCCACATGTGCATGTCGGCCTTGTCCTTGGTGACCTGGTAACGGCCCTTGTCATCCTTCAGCTTGTACTTCTCGGTGTACTCGCTATCGAAGCTTGGGAACTTCTGATAGAAGCCCTGGCCCATGGGGAGTGACAGGGGACCGGCGAAGTTGGCGCCGCTGTGGCAGGCATTGCAGCCGGTCTGCTGGAACACCTTCATGCCGCGCTTGGCCTGCTCCGAGAGCGCCTGCTTGTCACCGCCCACATAGCGGTCGTAGGGGCTATTGCGGGTGATCAGGGTGCGTTCGAAGGCGGCGATGGCGCGCGCCATGTTGTCGTAGCTGAGCGCATCCTTGCCGCCGAAGACGGCCTCGAATTGCTGCACATAACCGGGGATGGTGTTCAATCGTTCGACCACCGCATCTGCACTGGGCATGCCCATTTCAATCGGATTGAGGGGCGGCCCCTTGGCCTGATCTTCCAGGGTGGCGGCGCGGCCGTCCCAGAACTGGGCGGTCATGAAGGCGGCATTCCAGACGGTGGGCGCGTTTCTGCCGCCGCGTTGGCCGTTAACACCCACCGATGTGGGGCGGTTGTCGGTACCGCTGGACATGAGGTTGTGGCAGGAATTACAGGAGACCGTGCCGTCGATGGAAAGGCGCGGATCGAAATAGAGTTGCTTGCCCAGCGCCACCTTGGCGGCGGTGGTGGGATTGTCCGCAGGTGTGGGCACCTCCTTGGGCAGTGCCTCGTTGGTATGGGCGTTGCCGGCGGCGAGCATAAGCGCCGCCGCGCCGCCCAACAGCAGGTTCCGTTTCTGGGTTTTCATCGTCAAGCTCCTTCCTTAGCAGGTTTATTGTTTGGCATTCAATGAAAAATGCGGCAATACGTCTGGCCCGGGAATAATATTAGACTCAGTCTAAACCGGGGTCAATGCCTATCTTTATGTTTTTATGAGGAAATATCCGATTGGTTTGATCGGGTATTCCGATCGGGCAGGTCGGGCGAGACACAGTGGGCAGGGCGGGTCGAGCCGATCACAGGTGGGGCATGCTCCAGGACCTTCCATTGTCAGTCGCGGTCGGCCAGCCAGTCCCTGGGTTTCAGATACTCCTCATAGAGCGTCGCCTCCGGGCTGTCCGGTTCGGGCCGCCAGTTGTAGCGCCAACGCGCCAGCGGCGGCAGGGACATGAGGATCGACTCGGTGCGGCCGCCGGTCTGCAGGCCGAACAAGGTACCGCGGTCGTAGACCAGGTTGAACTCCACATAGCGGCCGCGGCGGTAGAGCTGGAACTCGCGCTCGCGCGCACCGTATTCGCTATCCTTGCGCCGCGCGACGATGGGGCGGTAGGCCTGGATGTAGTGGTCGCCGACGCTGCGCAGGAAGGCGAAACTCCTGTCGAAACCCCACTCGTTGAGGTCGTCGAAGAACAGGCCGCCAACGCCGCGGGTCTCGTCGCGGTGTTTGAGATAGAAATACTCGTCACACCACTTCTTGAAGCGCGGATAGATCTCCTCGCCGAAGGGCTGGCAGGCATCCCGGGCGACGCGGTGCCAGTGCAGTACGTCGTCCTCGAAGGGGTAGTAGGGGGTCAGGTCGAAGCCGCCGCCGAACCACCAGATGGGATCACCCCCCTCTTTCTCGGCGATGAAAAAGCGCACATTGGCGTGCGAGGTGGGGACGTAGGGGTTGCGCGGATGGATTACCAGCGAGACCCCCATGGCCTGGAAGTTGCGACCGGCCAGTTCCGGGCGGTGGGCCGTGGCCGAGACGGGCATCTGGTTGCCGAAGACGTGGGAGAAGTTGACCCCGGCCTGTTCGAACAGCGCCCCGTCGCTGAGCACGCGGGTGCGGCCGCCGCCGCCCTGTTCCCGCGCCCAGGTATCCTCCAGGAAGCGGGCGTTGCCGTCTTCGGCCTCCAGTTCATCGCAGATCGTGTTCTGCAGTCTTAACAGATACTCTTTGACGGCGCGGATATCCGGTGTGCTCATGGCCCTTCCCTGGATTCAGTGAATTAGCCGAAGGATTTTATCAGGTTCTACTTCTAATCGCGAAGCACCCCGCCGCTGATGAGATCGACGATCCGGCTCGGCTTGGCGTGGATATCGCAGTGGCCGTTGAGGATGTAATCGAGTTGTTCATCGAAATAGTGCCTGACCGTCAGCGCCGTGTGTGCGGGTTTTCGGGCGGCTGGATTGGCGCTGGTGGAGACCAGGGCGCCGCCGAAGCGCCGGCACAGTTGGCGGGTGAGGGGATTGCCGGTGACGCGCACGGCAATGGAGGGGTGACGACCGCGAAGCCAGGACGGCGTGTCTGGTCTCGCGGGGCAGATCCAGGTGGTGGGACGTTGCGGCGTTCCGGCCAGGATATCCAATAACGCGCCGTTCCCGACGTCGATGTAAGGCAGCAGCTGTGGCAGGTCGGCACCGATGAGGATCAGCCCTTTTTCCAGCGGGCGTCGCTTAAGCGCGAGAACGCGTTGCACGGCGTGAGCGTCCAGCGGATCGCAGCCGAGGCCGAAAACGGTCTCGGTGGGGTAGGCGATGACACCGCCGGCGCGCAGGGCGCGCACCGCCTGGCGCAACTGCCAGGGTGTGGCCACCAGGGTTATTCCTGTTCGCGGGCCACGGCGCGGTGGCCGATGTCTTTGCGGTAGAACATGCCCTGCCAGCTGATTTTCCGCGCCAGGGCATAGGCCTGGGCCTGGGCCTGGGCGACGCTGGCACCCAGCGCGGTGGCGCACAGCACGCGGCCGCCGGCGGTGACCACCCGGCCGTCCTCTATGGTGGTGCCGGCGTGGAAGATTTTGGCATCTGCGCTGTCGGCGCCGTCCAGGCCATGGACGACTGCGCCCTCGGCATAACTGCCGGGGTAGCCGCCCGCCGCCAGCACCACCCCCAGGGCGGCACGCTCATCCCATTCGGCTTCGGCCTGGTCCAGCCTGCCGTCCA
>JASBUE010000006.1 GCA_030148045.1 Candidatus Tenderia sp. | reverse complement strand
CATCGACGCGGCGACGGCCGGCGGCGACCACGCCGCCATCGTCTTCGGCTCGGACCACGGCCTGTGCGGCCGTTTTAACGAGGACATCGCCGGCTACACACTCGAACAACTACCACAGCAGGATGTGCGCGATCAATGCCGCTTGCTGGTCATCGGCGCGCGTGCCGCCGGACAACTGGAAGACGCCGGCCGGACTATCGAAGAGACTTTTTTTGTTCCCGGATCGGCTGCCCGAATCGCCGCCACGGTGCAACAGATTTTGGTCAAGCTGGATGAATGGCGCGGCGAACGCAAGGTGGCCAATGTGCATCTGTTCTACAACCGCACCGCCGAGAACGGCGCATACAAACAGACCCACATCCGCCTGTTGCCGGTGCAGCTGCAGCGCTTTCGCCGGCTCGATGGCGAACACGCCTGGCCGTCGCGGCGTCTGCCTACCTTTACCATGGCACCCGCAAGACTGCTGGACGGGCTGTTGCAGCAATATTTCTTCGTCACCCTGTTTCGCGCCTGCGCCGAATCCCAGGCCGCCGAGCACAGCAGCCGCCTCAACGCCATGCAAAGCGCTTCCACCAATCTGGATGAGCGTATCGAAGAGGTCACTGCGCAATACCGCCGCGTGCGCCAGGACACTATCACCAGCGAATTGATTGACGTAACAACGGGGTTTGAAGC
Organism: Candidatus Tenderia sp.; assembly: GCA_030148045.1. GTDB lineage: Bacteria > Pseudomonadota > Gammaproteobacteria > Tenderiales > Tenderiaceae > Tenderia. Next base: position 5,856 of record JASBUE010000006.1, on the reverse strand, counting down.
CCTTACAGGCGGCGAATTTTAGATTGGCGCATTTTAAAAATCGGGAAACGCAGGAGCGGGGGCTGTTTCAACGAAAATACAATTCAGAAAAAACAACCCCAACACCGGTGGCTAACCACCGGACTGGTGCGGTTCCTGCTTCTGCGCGCAAGAGTTGAAGCCCAATAAGGCGTTGAGCGGACAATAGCGAATCGCACCCGTCACCAGCCCGATCGCCGCCAGCACCAGCACCACCGTCTGCCACAGCGCATTCATTGGCACGACCAGGGCCACGACAAGAAGAATGGCTCCGATGACGAGGCGTGCCGCCATATCCATACCACCGACATTGCATTTCATTTCGTCACCTCTATTATATTATTGATTGTGAATTGAAGTACGATAGTTAACACCCATCACTACCATTGACATTGAAAAATATCAATCCGAACCGTGAATCATTGAAATTCACGATGCCTGCCAACCCCGCCCCGGTGAGAAATGCCTTCGTATGCCTGTTGATAAACCTCAATGACTAAGCTATCGATCTGTACCGAAGATGATTTTCGGACTGTCATCAGGCACCCTAATCAACCGTTGCAATACAAAGCCTTTCAAAAGGGGGACAACATGGACAAAAAACAGGTATACCAGGAAAAGATGGAAGCCCAGCTCAAAGAATGGGCGGCCAAGATCGATGAACTGAAGGCATGGGCCGACCAAGCCGAGGCACAGCAAAAACTGGACTATTACGAGCAGGTAGAGTCACTGCGCGAAAAGCAGGACAAGGCTCGCCAGAAACTTGAAGCGCTGCGCGACGCAGGCGAAGGTGCCTGGGAAGAAATCAAGGCCGGCGTGGAAATGGCCTGGGACGATTTGAGCCTGGCAGTTGACAATGCGATCATGCGATTCAAATAGCGTCACCGACACAAATTACGCAACGTACCTTGAAATAAGCGGCCCGCGCCCTTTTCCCGGCTTTAGCGATGTATCGGGGGAAACGCGGGGCGATGCGGTACAGACAGGGGACTGACAGCCGATGATAGAGCTTCTTGATATTACGTTTTGGCAAAATAGTATTAAAGACTGGTTGATCGCGCTGGGTGTTATAGCCGTGGCGATCAGCCTGCTGGGGATCATCAAAAAGATCCTTACGTCGCGCCTATCCAAGATCTCCGCAAGAACCAAGACCTATCTGGATGACGACCTTACGGAGGCCCTGAAGCACACTAAGGGGCTGTTCCTCTTTATTCTGAGTTTTTATCTGGGCGCGCGCTTCGTCGACCTGCCCGACCGCGCCGAAACCATCATCAACAGCATCACGGTCATCGCCTTGTTCGTGCAGGCTGGCCTATGGGCCTCGGTCATCCTCAACGAAACCCTGAATCGCTATCGCAAGAAGCAGCTGGATGAAAATCCGGCCAGCGTCACCACCATCAGCGCCATCGGCTTCGTCGGCAAGCTGGTGCTGTGGTCGGTGGTGCTGCTCCTGGCGCTGGACAATCTCGGCATCAACGTTACCGCCCTAATCGCCGGCCTGGGGGTCGGCGGTATCGCCGTCGCCCTGGCGGTGCAGAATATCCTGGGCGACCTGTTTGCGGCACTTTCCATCGTGCTGGACAAGCCCTTTACCGTCGGCGACTTTCTCATCGTCGACGACTTTCTCGGCAGCGTGGAGAACGTAGGGCTCAAGACCACGCGCATTCGCAGCCTGTCCGGCGAACAACTGGTGTTTTCCAACTCGGATCTGCTCAAGAGCCGGCTGCGCAACTACGGGCGTATGTACGAACGCCGGGTGGTCTTCAATATCGGCGTCACCTATCAGACCCCGCGCGGAAAACTTGAGAAAATCCCCACCATCCTGCGCGAGGCCGTCGAGGCGCAGGACAAGGTACGCTTCGACCGCGCCCACTTCAAGGAGTACGGCAACTTTTCGCTCAACTTCGAAACCGTCTATTATGTTCTGGGCCCTGACTATAATCTCTACATGGATATCCAGCAGGCCGTCAATCTGCATATTCACGAGCGCTTCGAACAAGAGAGCGTCGAATTCGCCTATCCGACCCAAACGCTGTACGTGGTCCACGGCAACGATGCGCCGCAGGCAGGTTCCGGGCCGGCTTCGTCACAGGCGCAGAGTTGACGGCGGCGTTTTCGGCGGACAAAAAAGACCGGCACCCTAAGTAAGGGAGGGGACAGGAATGCCGGACAAAAGGCCCGGCCGGGTTGGGGGCCCGGCGTCGAGCTCTTGCCGTTCCATTGGGCGGGGGGAACGGCGGGTCAGTTGTGCATTTTAATGACCGGCGGGGTTTAGGCATTGACAAACCTCAATCCCTTCGTCGCGAAATCCCGCCAGACAGATATTGATAATTCGCAATACCGGCTGCGGTGCTGCGCACTACTCTGAACCGAAATCAGATTTCTACAGCCCGGCAAATCGCTCCGCCGGTTTCGAAAGCAGAAAAACGATTCCGGAGCAACATGCAAGGAGACGCGGATCGGCATCCTCGCTGTGGACCCCGGGGGTGGAACGGATCGCCAGCGACAGTTTTCGCGGCGCCACCCGGTTACTCGGTAACAGCAACTCCCCCCGGCGCTTGATAGAGCTTATCCTCGTCGGCACGGAGGAACTTGCCGACGGTATTATTCGACAACGCGAGCCAAACCGGCCGCCCCCATCACTTCGGAGACAACTCCTTATGCCCCATGCCACCGACAACCTTATGCAAGCGATCACGGAGACCCGACAGCTTCTCGCCCAGGCCGAACGGAATTTGAGCGGTGCGCAAAAAAACAGTAGTCATGCAAACGCAGCCGAGCTGGAACAGCTGCTGCGTGATATACGCGCCCTGCACAATCGCATCCTGACCCTCACGGCCGATGTCAACAGGGAGGTAATCGATAAAACGGCGCGATCCAATCACGATCCCCGGAACCGGATCAGCCAGAAATAGCCCCGCCCGACAGGTTCAGTCAGTGTTGCGCAATGGCATTGAGCGCCGACTCATCGCGCTGATAGCAGTCATGTGGACGGCGGTGCGGCTCAGGGCAGGGTAAAAGCACTTTCTCGCGTTTGAATTCGGCCAGCACGCGGCTGACACTCTCCGGTGTCGCCCCCAGGATCTCGGCCATCTCCTCACAGGTCAGCAGCTTGACCTCGTTTGTCGGTGACAGATTCTCAAGTTCGGACAGGAAATTCACCAGGCGCGCAACACGGGCCTTGATGGCACCGGTGGAAAGTTCGGCTATCCACAAGTCGGCCTCCCGCAGATAATCGAACCAATGTTCGATCAGGCGGCAATAAAGGTGGGGCTTTTCCGCCTTGATACGCAGCACCTCGTTGGCGGGAATGCGGTAAACTTCCACATCGTCGACCGCGATCGCCGTATGCTCATAGGGCTGCCCCAACAGGCCGCCAAGCCCCAGCCACGACCCGGTCGAATGCACCCGCACGATCCTGGCCCTGCCGTTGGACAGATGGCTGATCAGCTTGACCATACCGCGACGGACGACATACACGGTATTCACCGCGGCGCCTTCATTGTAGATCATCTCCTTGGCGGCATAACGTGCCGGACGCACGGAGAAGAGGCGCGCAATTCCACTGTCATTCAGAGGCAGGGAGTCTTCGGTGTTATTTCCTGAACACCCGGCGGGTAAATCCTTGTTGTCATTGTCTGCAAAAAATTCGTTTCCCTTCAGCATTCTACACCTCCTGAATTATGGGTGGATTTTCAAACCCTCAATGTTTAAGAGCCGTTGGTTTCCTCCCGGCCATCCGAATCGCGGCGGCCATTGCAGCTACTAATCAAGATTATCTGCCCGCTGAATTGCCGAATTATTTTTTTACATGTACAAAATATTAAAAACCTATCTTCAAAAAATCGCGCCGTAAATAGGCAAAGCCGTTTTCTATCGGCTTTCGAAAAAGCTAGCACAAGTGCGCAGCTATTTCACGCAGCGGCACGGCCGGCATAGGCTAACGAGATGATTATGCTAGAAAAATAGATGGCCGTGGTTATTGATATTCCGCAATGACAGCCTTAGCCCTTCATTTTATGATTATAGATTGATTATCCTCGGACTCAGCGATCTTTCCATGGTCTTTCATAGTGCAAACCGATGGTACGGCCCCAGGGACGGTAACAACATTTACTCCAGGCATTGAATCCGGAATCCCTTATTTCATCCGGGTCTCCGCTGGGCAAATTCATAAATCACACAATGACGGACCAACAAGCCTATGTCCTACCGCTGGCCGAGACAGCGTCGGCGGCAAGAACGGACTGCAGCTCTATTGTCATCAAGACCGCGCATGAGCATGAAGGCAAGGCCGGGCTGTACGGCCAGGCGCCCAGCGACCATCCCGAGTTCGCCCGTTTCCTGGTCGCGGCCGGCATCGACTCCATCTCGGTCAATCCCGACAGCTTCGTCAGTGTCAAACAACAGGTTACGCAGGCGGAACGCGGCGGGGGCCAAGCGCTCCCAACCGTGGCGACCATCCAACGAAACGCAACTCACCAGGGGTTTCAATGTCTTATACAAGTACAGCCCCGGTGTATCCGGACTGAGCAATACGGAGGCAAAATGCTTTAATGGCAACCCCCCTACAAGGCACAGTGGTAGACAAAAAATTGTGGACGCCACGCCTGGTTTCTCTGCGGTTCGAGGCGGACGTGCAACCCTTCAAGGCGGGACAATTTTTGCGCGTGGCGCTGGAACTGGACGGCGAGCTTGTCGGCCGGCCCTACTCCTTTGTCAATTCACCGGACGAGCGGCCTCACGAAATCTACTTCAACATTGTCGAGCAGGGCCAGCTTTCGCCGCGCCTGGCGGCCCTCGAGCCGGGCGATCCGCTGTGGGTCAATCCCGTCGCCAACGGTTTTCTCACCCTGGACGAAGTTCCGGAGGCGCGCCATCTGTGGCTGCTCGCCACCGGCACCGGCATCGGTCCGTTCTTGTCCATGCTCAAGACCGACGAGCCCTGGCGCCGCTTCGACAAGATCGTGCTGACCCATAGTGTCCGGGAAGCCAGAGGGCTGACCTACCAGGACACTATCAATCGCCAGCGGGAGCACCATGGCGACCGCTTGAGTTACATTCCGTTGGTCAGCCGCGAATACGTCACCCACACCTTGCACGGTCGTATCCCCCTTAATATCCTCAATGGCGATCTGGAACAACAGGCCGGCATCCGCCTCAGTGCTGCGGACAGCCATGTCATGCTGTGTGGGAACTCGGGCATGATCGAACAAACCGTGGAACTGCTGGCCGAACGTGGCATGAAACGGCATCGTCGCCGTGAGCACGGCCATATCAGCAGTGAACAATACTTTTAATACCGAAACCCGTTTTTCCCTGAACCAAGCGCAGGCATTTCCCCCACCGCGGGCGGGCACCGTTTCGATCTGCATATCGTGCCACTGAAATAAGGCCTGACTCCGAGGTATGGATTGACAAACGCCTGCCATGGACTATGTTTTTCGTTGCGGGATACCTGCTTTACCACCCTGACCAGTCGTGGCACAACCAATGCTTCAAGGAGGGTTTGAAATGATCACCATAAATATGGAAATACCCGAAGTAAGTGCCTGTGAGGAAAGCCGCTGCGCCTACAATGTGGACCAATCTTGTCACGCGCGCGCCATCACCGTCGGCGACGGTGTCAACCCCATGTGCGATACGTTCTTCAGCTCCGCAACCCACGCGCATAACACCCGCCGGATAGCCGGCGTGGGTGCGTGCAAGGTCGGCCCCTGCAAGTATAATGATGACTTCGAATGCCTGGCCGACCATGTCCGGATCGAGACACCGAACGGCGCCGCCAGATGCATGACCTTTGCGGCCTGAGTGGTTTCGGCGTCATGATCCTGGTCC
>JASBUE010000316.1 GCA_030148045.1 Candidatus Tenderia sp. | reverse complement strand
ACCGGGCCTGCGCATCGGCGGCCAGCTGGCGCGCTTCGACTATGATCAGTGGCGGCCGCTGCTGGAGGAGTAGAAAGCGCAAGGCGGCAAGGCCGGGGCGGCCGCCAAACCGTCGCTGGTGAATCAGCTCGATCTGAAGATCACGAGCGCCGACCTGTTCGGCCAGACCCTGAGCGACGTCGCCGTGCAGGCCGGGCGCGACAAGAGTGTGTGGAGCGCCGATGTCAACAGTGACCGCCTCGCCGGCCGGGTTTGGTTGCCGGACAATTTCAACGATGTGGTGAAAATGGAGTTGGAACGCTTGTATCTGGCCAGGCGGTCCAAGACCGCCGCTGAGCGGGCGGAGGCGCCGGGATCGGCGTCGCTCGATCCGGCCGACCTGCCACCGCTCACCATCACCAGCCGCCAGACCCGCTACGGTGATCTGGAGCTGGGCCGCGCCGAACTGGTGACACGCCGGCACGCCGGCGGCCTCAAGCTGGAGAGGTTGAAGGTGGAGTCGGCGGTGCTTGCCGCCACCATCCAGGGCGACTGGACCAAGGCCGCGCAGCATAACAGCAAGGTGAATGCCGAACTGAGGATCTACGATCTGGGCGCCCTGCTTACCGGTCTGGGGTATGCCAAGACCATCCGCAACGGCGAGGGGACCGGCCGTTTCAACCTGAGCTGGAACGGGCCCTTGCTGGAGTACGATCTGACCAGTCTCGACGGGACGGTGGATTTCGATTTCAATGACGGCAGCGTGCTGGAGGTCGAGCCCGGCGCCGGGCGCTTTTTCGGACTGTTCAGTATCTCGGCCCTGCCACGCCGCCTGAAGCTTGACTTCAGCGACTTCTTTGGCAAGGGGTTCTCCTTCGATTACCTGCGCGGCCACTTCGACATCCGCGACGGCGACGCCTTTACCGAGAATTTCCAGATGGACGGCCCCGCCGCCAAGATCGAACTCAGCGGTCGCGTCGGCCTGGCGGACGAGGACTACGACCAGCGCGTCAAGGTGGTGCCCCATGTCACCTCGGGGTTGCCTGCCCTGGCGGGCATCCTCACCGGCAGCATCGCCCCGGCGGTGGTGATCGCCTTGATCGAAAAGCTGGCCAAGCCGGAAGTGGACAAGGCCACCGGCATTTATTATCAGGTCACCGGCAGTTGGGCCGAGCCGCGCATCGAGCCGGTGGACGTGGTGCGGCCGGAAGACAAATCCGGCGGTTCAGGCAAGGCCGGCCGCGCGCCCCGGTAACCGGGGATTTGTCCATACCCCATTGTTTGATGATATTCTCCCCCCGATGAAGCGCTTGTTATTTTTGATATTTTGTCTGTTGCCGGCAGTCCAGGCGGCGGAACGGCCGGTGGCCGAACTGGGGGCTGAATTCTGGTTTACGCCGCGTCACGGCGATGTCATTGCCGGGCGCGCCGATCTTGGGGAGGCGGTCAAAAAGCTGATTGCCGAGCCCGAGGCCTATCTCATTCTGCGCTATCCCGAGACCGAGTCGGGCGAACTGTGGGGGCGGGAGTTGCAGGCCTGGCTGGTGTCGTTGGGCGTGGTGTCGGACCGCATCGAATTACAGCCTGATCCCGCGCGCCTCGAATCCGTCGGGGTGGTGCTGGTATCCCCGGCGCTTGAGATGGAAAAGGCCCGGCCGCTACAGATAAACGGCCAACCGGCGGACGATGAAGGGATTGATGCAGCCGCGGCGGTTGCAGCGGATGCCGCCGCTGCGCGGAAAAAAACGGATTTACAGGAACAGTCTGAAACATCCGAGGGGCTGACGCCGGCGTTGCAGCCAACGGCGCCGGAAACAACTGAAGAAACAAGGGAACAAGAGCAGGTGGAAACGGAGAAGGAATGAATCGAAATCGTGTTGCTGCAGTGCAGATGGCCTCCGGGCCCAACGTCAATGCCAATCTGCTCGAGGCGGGACGCCTCATCGCCAAGGCGGCGGATGCCGGCGCCGGCATGGTGGTGCTGCCGTAAAACTTCGCCATCATGGGTATAAACGAGCAGGACAAGGTCGCCATCCGCGAGCAGGACGGCCAGGGGCCGATCCAGGATTTTCTGGCTCAGCAGGCCGTCAAACACGGTATCTGGGTGGTGGGCGGCACCATTCCCATGGTGGCGCCCAGCCCGACCAAGGTGCTGGCCGCCTGCCTGGTTTACAACGATGCCGGCGGGCGCGTGGCGCGCTACGATAAACTGCACCTCTTTGATGTTTCGCTCAAGGAGGGGGCGGAAAAGTATACCGAGTCGGAGACCATCGAGCACGGCGAGGAGGTGGTGGTGATCGACAGCCCTTTCGGGCGCATGGGGATCGCGGTGTGCTATGACTTGCGCTTCCCTGAGATGTTTCGCAAGATGCTCGAACAGGGCATGGAGCTGCTGGTGCTGCCCGCCGCCTTCACCGCCATCACCGGTAAGGCCCACTGGGAGGTGCTGGTGCGCGCCCGGGCCATCGAAAACCTCTGCTATGTGGTGGCCGCCGCCCAGGGTGGTTATCACGTCAACGGTCGCGAGACCCACGGCGACAGCATGGTGGTCAATCCCTGGGGCGTGGTGATCGACCGTCTGCCGCGCGGCTCCGGGGTGGTGATGGCCGACATCGACCGCGACCAGCTGGCCGCCATACGCCGCAGTCTGCCGGCCATCAGCCACCGCCGTCTTTAAGCTCCACCGTTAACGACCTTGGAGGTCCTCATGAATGACACATTCGACATCGCCCGCGCTGTCATCCTGCAACCGGCCGCCATGGACGAGGCGCAGCTGGAGGGCGTGCTGGGCAAGGTCATGGGACATCGCGTCGATTACGCCGATCTCTATTTCGAGACCAGCCGCTTCGAGTCCTGGTCGCTGGAGGACGGCATCGTCAAGGACGGCGGTTACAGCATCGAACGCGGCGTCGGGGTGCGCGCCGTCAGCGGCGAGAAGACCGGCTTCGCCTACTCCGACGAGATCTTTCTCCCGGCCCTGACCGAGGCCGCCCTCAGTGCTCGGGCCATCGCCCGCAGCGGCCGGCAGGGCAGCCTCAAGGCCTGGTCCGGCCAGCCGGCGGTGCACTCGCTTTATAGCAGCCTGCAGCCCTTCGACAGCCTCTCCGAGCAGGACAAGGTGGCCCTGATGGAGGCGGCCGACGCCGAGGCCCGCGCCCGGGATCCGCGCGTCAAACAGGTGATGGTGAGCCTGGTGGGCAGCCACAAGGTGGTGCTGGTGGCCGCCAGCGACGGCACCCTGGCGGCGGACGTGCGCCCGCTGGTGCGCATGAGCGTATCGGTGGTGGTGGAGGAAAACGGCCGCCGCGAGCAGGGGTCCTCCGGTGGCGGGGCGCGCCTCGATTACCGCTTCTTCGGCGACGATGAGGCGCGCGGTCTGGGTTATGCCCGCGAGGCGGTGCGCCAGGCCCTGGTGAATCTGGAGGCCAGGGATGCACCCGCCGGCACCATGCAGGTGGTGCTCGGGCCGGGCTGGCCCGGGGTGCTGCTGCACGAGGCGGTGGGCCACGGCCTGGAGGGTGACTTCAACCGCAAGGGCACCTCGGCCTTTTCCGGCCGCATCGGCCAGCAGGTGGCCTCGGCGTTGTGCACGGTGGTGGACGACGGCACCCTGCCCAAGTGCCGCGGCTCGCTCAACATGGACGACGAGGGTGTGCCCACCCAGTGCACCACCCTGATCGAAAACGGTATCCTCAAAGGTTATATGCAGGACAAGATGAACGCCCGCCTGACCGGGGGCGTTTCCACCGGCAACGGCCGGCGTGAATCCTACGCCCATCTGCCCATGCCGCGCATGACCAACACCTACATGCTGGCCGGCGAACACGATCCCCAGGAGATCATCGCCTCGGTGGACAAGGGACTGTACGCGGTCAACTTCGGCGGCGGCCAGGTGGACATCACCTCTGGCAAGTTCGTGTTCTCCGCCAGCGAGGCCTACATGATCGAGAACGGCAGGGTGACCTATCCGGTCAAGGGGGCAACCCTGATCGGCAACGGTCAGGACGCCCTGACCCGCGTGGGCATGGTGGGTAATGATCTGAAACTGGACGAGGGTGTGGGCACCTTCGGCAAGGAAGGCCAGAGCGTGCCGGTGGGCGTGGGTCAGCCTACCATGCGTATCGATGGCCTGACCGTCGGTGGAACCTCGGCCGGGTAGTTATTCGGCGCCGTCGAGGATGTCCCGCAACAACCGAAACAGGCTGCGCGCCGACTTGGGCGGTTTGTCCTGTTTGGCCTCGCGCTGGGCGTTGAGCATCAGCCGGCGCAGCTGCTGGCGGTCCGCCCGCGGGTGTTGACCGAGAAACGCATCCAGGGCAGGCTGGCCTTCGCCGACGATGCGGTCGCGCCAGTGTTCGACGGCGTGAAAGCGGGCGGTGGATTGCTGGCCGGTGCGGCGGACGGCATCCAGAGCCTGCTGGATCGGTGCCGGATCGACATTGCGCATCAGGCGGCCGATGAACTGCATCTGGCGTCGCCGCGCGCCGTGGCTGTTGATGCTGCGGGCGTGGGCCACGGCCTCGGCCAGCTTGTCGGGCAGCGGGATCTTGGCCAGGTCCTTGGGCGGAAGCTCGACGATGGCCTTGCCCAGCGCCTGCAGTGCGCTCATCTCGCGCTTGAGTTGGGATTTGCTTTTGGGGAGTTCCAGGCCGTCGTCTTCGTGCATGGTCGCTACGGTAGCGCAGCCATGAGAAAAAATACAGCGTTGGGAGCAAGCTTATGGCGCAAACGCCGGTAATCAAAAATTCAGTCTACAGCCAGCCACAGTTGGAAGGGCTGGTGGAGCAGATTCTGGCCGAGGCCAAACAGCTGGGTGCAACCGCGGCCGAGGCGGCGGTGAGCCTCGAGTCCGGCCTGTCGGTCAATGTGCGCCTCGGCGAGGTGGAGACCATCGAGCACAACCATGACAAGGGCCTGGGGGTGACGGTCTATTTCGGCCGGCGCAAGGGTTCGGCCAGCACCACCGATTTCGGCGACGAGGCGATCCACGACACCGTCGCCGCCGCCTGCCGCATCGCCCGCTACACCGCCGAGGACCCCTATGCCGGGCTGGCCGATGCCGAATTGATGGCCACGGAGGTCATCGATCTCGACCTCAACCATCCCTGGGATATCGCACCGGAACGGGCCATCGAGTTGGCCCTGGAGAGCGAGACGGTGGCGCGCGACTACGACAAGCGCATCACTAATTCCGAAG
>JASBUE010000306.1 GCA_030148045.1 Candidatus Tenderia sp. | reverse complement strand
CGGTGCCATTGCCGCAGCCTGCTTCGGCGTGGCGGGGCCGGTAACGCAGACCGGTGCTTCGCAAAAGGCGTCTGTCACCAATCTGCCCTGGCAAATGGATTCCGCTGAACTCAGCAGCCGTTTCAATCTGCCTAAGGTGGCGTTGATCAACGACTTCGAAGCAATCGGCTACGGCATCGCCGCCCTGCCCGAGAGTGATTTCGTGACCCTGCAGACCGGACAGCCCATTGAACAGGCCAATCGCCTGGTAATCGGTGCCGGTACCGGCCTGGGCGTGGCGCAGATGGTCTGGAGCTGCGGCGATTACCGGGTCATACCTGCCGAGGGCGGACATGCCGACTTCGCCCCGGCCGACGTCGGCCAGCTGAAACTGGCCGAATGGGTGATGCGCAGCCGCGGCCGGTGCGCGGTGGAGTTCGTGGTTTCGGGTCCGGGGCTGGTGAATATCTTTTCCTGTCTCGCCGAGTCACGGCAACAGCAGAATTCGGAACAGTACCGGGCCATTATGCAGGCATCCGACCCGGCGGCGGCCATCGCCGCCGCGGCGGATGAACACAGCGCCATCCTCGCCGCCCAGGCCATGGAGTTGTTCGTAGCGGCCTACGGGGGTCAGGCGGGCAATTTCGCCCTGGCCTGCTTGCCCCGGGGCGGGGTTTATGTGGCGGGGGGGATCGCGGCCAAGATCGTCTCTCGCCTGCAGGACGGTAAATTCATCGAGGCCTTCAATGCCAAGGGCAAGATGGCACAACTGATGTTGCGTATGCCGGTCAAGGTGATCACCAACCCGGCGGTAGGCCTGATTGGCAGCCGGGTCTATGCCGAAAAGCTAGCCACCCTATAAAATTATACAGATATAAAATATTATAGTGGGCTATATTTTTTAAACGTCCAGATTTTCCACCGACAGGGCATTCTTTTCGATAAAATCACGCCTCGGCTCTACCTGGTCACCCATCAGGGTGGTGAAGATGAGATCCGCGGCCACCGCGTCCTCGATCTGCACCTGGAGCAGACGCCGGGTTTCCGGGTTCAGCGTGGTCTCCCATAGCTGCTCCGGGTTCATCTCGCCCAAGCCCTTGTAACGCTGAATCTGCTGGCCACGCTTGGCCTCTTCCAGCAACCAGGTGAGGGCCTGCTTGAAACTGGTGACTTCCAACGTCTTTTCGCCCCGCTTGATTTCGGCTCCTTCGCTAATGAGTCCATCCAACTGCTGGCCCAGGTTGACCATGGCCTGGTATTCGCCGGAGGCGAAGAAGGTGCGCGGAATATCCCGCTCGGTGGCGACACCGTGGCGCGTTTCGGTCACGATGACGCGGCTGGTGCTATTGCCTTCCGGCGCCTTTTCGACCCGGACAGTGTAGAGATCGCGGCTATTGGCGGCACTGCCGTTCAAGCGCTGTTCCAATTCAACGGCCCACGCCTCCATCTGTGACGGATCGTTGAGCCGCGTTTCGGTCACCGGTGCCATATAGATCATCTTTTCCAGCGCCAGGCCGTTGTAGCGCATGGCCAGTCGGTTGATGCTTGCCATCACCGCATTATAGGTATTCGCCAGGGACTCCAGCGCCTCGACGCTGATGGGCGGCGCGTTCTTGCTGACCGTCAGCTGCGCGTCGTTCAGCGCCACTTCCAGCAGATAGCGGTTCAGTTCGGCATCATCCTTGGCATAGCGCTCCTGTTTACCCTTCCTGATATTATAGAGCGGCGGCTGGGCGATATAGACATGGCCGCGCTCGATCAGCTCCGGCATCTGACGGTAGAAGAAAGTCAGCAGCAAGGTGCGGATGTGCGAGCCGTCCACATCGGCGTCGGTCATGACAATGATGCGATGGTAGCGCAGCTTGTCCGGATTGTACTCCTCCCGGCCGATGCCGCAGCCCAGGGCCGTGATCAGGGTACCTACCTCGGCCGAGGAGAGCATCTTGTCGAAGCGCGCATTTTCCACATTCAGGATCTTGCCCTTGAGCGGCAGAATGGCCTGGAATTTCCGGTCCCTGCCCTGCTTGGCGGAACCGCCGGCGGAATCGCCCTCTACCAGGAACAGTTCCGACTGGGCCGGATCCTTTTCCTGGCAGTCGGCCAGTTTGCCCGGCAGCCCGGCCACATCCAGCACCCCCTTGCGGCGGGTCATCTCACGCGCCTTGCGGGCAGCCTCACGGGCCCGCGCCGCATCGATGACTTTACCGATGATATTCTTGGCATCACCGGGGTTTTCCAACAGGAATTCATTCAGTTTCTCGGACAGGGTCGATTCGACCACCGGCTTCACCTCCGAGGAGACCAGTTTTTCCTTGGTCTGGGAGGAAAACTTGGGATCGGGCACCTTGACCGATAACACCGCAGTCAGCCCCTCGCGGGCATCGTCGCCCGAAGTGGCCACCTTGGTCTTTTTCGCCAAGCCTTCCCGCTCTATGTATTGGTTGATGGTCCGGGTCAGGGCCGCCCGCATGCCGGCCAGATGCGTTCCACCGTCCCGCTGGGGAATGTTGTTGGTGAAGCAGAAGATGTTCTCCTGGTAGGAATCATTCCACTGCATGGCGACCTCCACCAGAATGTCGTCTTTTTCGGTACGAAAGTAGAATACGGTCGGATGCAGCGGTGTCTTGTTGCGATTCAGATGTTCGACAAAGGCCTTGATGCCGCCCTCATATTCGAAAATGTCCTCTTTTTCAGACTGCTCGTCGAGGAGATGGATACGCACGCCGGAATTCAGAAACGACAGCTCGCGCAGCCGCTTGGCCAGGATGTCATAGTGGAATTCGGTATCGCTGAAGATCTCCTTGCTCGGTTTGAAGCGGATGGTGGTACCGCGCTTGTCGGTATCACCCTTAGCTTCCAGGGGCACCTTGGGATCACCCATGGCGTAATCCTGACTGTAGACCCGGCCATTGCGGTAGATGGTGAGATTCAACTCTTCTGAGAGGGCGTTGACCACCGATACCCCCACCCCATGCAGGCCGCCGGAAACCTTGTAGGAGTTATCGTCGAACTTGCCGCCGGCATGCAACACGGTGAGAATCACCTCGGCCGCGGAACGCCCCTCTTCGGGGTGGATATCCACGGGGATACCGCGGCCGTTATCAGAGACGGAGACCGAGCCATCGGCGTGCAGAATGACATCGATCTGGGAGCAGTGCCCCGCCAGGGCCTCGTCAATGGAATTGTCGACCACCTCGAATACCATGTGGTGCAGGCCGGTGCCATCGTCCGTATCGCCGATATACATGCCCGGACGTTTGCGGACTGCATCCAGCCCCTTCAACACCTTGATATTGGAGGAATCGTAGCTCTGCTGTTCCGTACTCATAATATCTTAAAAGTCTCTGATTTGTTTGAAATCGCCGCCATCAAATTATACCTTGTTGCTCAATCCCCGTCTTCTTTTTCAGGCGTCACCCTGCCCTGTTCCACGTGGAACATTCGCTTCTCCGGAAAAGGGTCGAGTTCCAGCAAATGGCGGTCCGTGGTGGTGACAAACAGCTGGCCGCCGACGGAATAAAGCAGTTGCATAAAGGCGTGGCGATGGTGGGTATCCAGTTCAGCGGGCAGATCATCCACTAGAATAATGCAATTTTCCCGCTTGCCTTGATTAAAGACACTGGCCTGGCCCAGCAACAAGGCACAGGCCGCCAGCTTCTGTTGTCCCCCGGACAACACCTCGGCCGCCGCTCCCCCTCTGACCCGCATACCCAGGTCGGCACGGTGAGGACCTCGTTGGGTAAACCCGGCCTTCAGGTCGCTGTCCAGATTCGTTCGCAGGGCCTCTCCATAGCTGTCCGCTTCCGGCCAGCCCGATTGATAGCGGAACTCAATCCCCTCAAATTCCAACAAACGCAGTAAAAATTGCTGTGCCTGGTGCGCCAGACTATCCACATAGCCACGCCGGAACTGATCGAGGCGCTCGGCGGCCGCCACAAGCTGGTTGTCCCAGGCTTGCAGCAAATCGCGCCGTTTCCGCCGCAACAATGCATTGCGCTGTTGCAGCAGCCGGTTGTAACGCTGCCAGATAGACAGAAATTCGTGTTCCACGTGGAACAAACCCCAATCGATAAAACGACGTCGTTGCCTGGGACTGCCTTTGATTAACTTGTCACCATCGGGGGAAATCAGCAGTAACGGTAACAATGCGGCAAGACCGGAGCTCCTTTGCTCGAAGGCGCCGTCCGCTTTGGCTCTAAACCTCCCTTCCTTGATCTGAATGCCGAGGGAATGGAGCCTACCATCGGCGGAGAATATCCTGCCGAATACCGTTAATTCGGGCTGTTCATGGCGAACGATTCGCCGGCTGTAGGCGGAACGGAACGATTTTCCCCGGCCTAACAGGTAAATGGCTTCAAGAATACTGGTTTTACCACTGCCGTTGGGGCCATAGATCAGATTGAGCCTGTCACAGGGCTCAAAGGTGGCTGCCTGGATATTACGCAGGTTTTGGATGGACAATCGACTCAGCGCCATCGCCTAACTCCGGCGATAAGCGTCATTAACAGGAACAAGGGGCTTCTCTACCCAGGAATTACAGCCTCATGGGCATAACGACGTAACGCGACTCCTCGGCGGTGGGCGATTTGATCAGGCAGCAACTGTTCTGATCGGTCAGTTCCAGCAACACCTGCTCATCGTCAATCACATTCAGGGCGTCCAGGATGTAGCTGGCGTTAAAACCGATCTCCAGGCTCGGGCCATCGTAATCAACACCGATCTCTTCCTCGGCCTCTTCCTGCTCCGGGTTGTTAGCCATCACCTGTAGGCTGCCGGATGACAGCGTAAAACGGACACTGCGGTATTTCTCGTTGGACAGGATTGAGGCGCGGCTAAGGGCCTGGTGAATCAGGTTTCGGTCAGCGATGACGATCTTGTCACCCCCCTGCGGTACCACGCGCTGGTAGTCGGGAAAGCGGCCGTCGATCAACTTGGTGATAAAACTTAACTCCCCGGTAATCAAGCGAATGTGATTACTACCCAGCTGAACCTTGACCGGTTCATCGCTGTTTTCCAGCAGCCTGGCCAGCTCCATCACCGCCTTGCGCGGCACGATCACCTGCTGCAATTCACTGACGCCGGTTTCCAGTTTCACGTCGCTCAGTGCCAAACGATGGCCATCGGTAGCCACCACGCGAATCATATTTTCGGAAAACTCGAACAACAGACCGTTGAGGTAATACCGTACGTCCTGCTGTGCCATGGCGAAGTGGGTCTTGTCTATCAGTCTCTTAAGCTGCTGTTGGGCCATATCGAATTCCACCAGCGGTTCGAATGTGTCGATATTGGGAAATTCACTGGCCGGTAGTGTCGAAAGGACGAAGCGACTCTTGCCGGAACGCAGAATAACCCGATCCCCCTCCAGCTTGATGCTCAGTGAGGCATCACTCGGCAAAGCCTTGCAGATATCGATGAATTTTCTTGCCGGCAGGGTGGTCTCGCCAAAATCGCTGTTCTGTAATGCCACGTGACTCACCATCTCGATTTCAAGGTCGGTGGCGGTAATAGATAACTCATTGTCGCCTGTTTTTAACAGCACGTTACCTAAAATGGGAAGTGTCTGTCGACGCTCTACAACACCGATAACCTGTTGCAAGGGTTTTAACAGCAATTCACGTTGAATTTTGAGTTCCATGCGTATCCTTAAGATATTAATTAAATAAATTAAGATCTTTTATTATAATTATTATTATGCCCTTAAAAAAACTTAATAACTTTAAATTTTTATTTAAAAACAATAAATTAAAAACTAATCCCGCCTATTTAACCTGCTTATAAGTAGCACTTTATCCAGTGCTTAACTTGTGGATAAATGGACGGGTTCTCCACAGGCATAATTTATCCACAGATTAACCACATTATGTGGTAAGTATTCTCAACAGGTTTTGATAGTCCTCGTTAACTCGAATATCAGATTCACGTAACTCATTGATCTTCTTACAGGCATGCAAAACTGTCGTATGGTCCCGGCCACCGAAGGCGTCACCGATTTCCGGCAGGCTATGATTGGTTAATTCCTTCGCCAGCGCCATGGCCAGTTGCCTGGGTCGCGCCACGGAACGGGAACGTTTTTTCGATAATAAGTCCGCCACCCGGATTTTAAAATACTCGGCCACGGTTTTTTGGATATTCTCGACGGTTACCAGCTTGTCCTGGGCCGCGAACAGGTCGCGCAGGGCATCCTTGGCGAAATCCAGGGTGATGGGCCGCGCCATGAAGCGGGAGTTGGCGATCACCCGGCGCAAGGCCCCTTCCAGTTCGCGCACATTAGAGCGGATGCGCTTGGCCATGAAAAAGGAGACTTCATGGGGCAGCTCCACATTCATCTGCTGCGCCTTGCTCATCAGGATGGCGACGCGGGTCTCCAGTTCCGGAGGCTAAATGGCGACGGTCAGGCCCCAGCCGAAACGGGATTTGAGCCGTTCCTCCAGTCCCTCGATCTCCTTCGGGTAGCGGTCGCAGCTGATGATGATCTGGCGCTGCCCCTCGATCAGGGTGTTGAAGGTGTGAAACAGCTCCTCCTGGGAGCGCTCCTTGCCGGCGAAGAACTGGATGTCGTCGATCAACAGGGCGTCGACCGAGCGGTAATAGCGTTTGAAGTCGTCGATGGCGTTATGTTGCAGTGCCTTGACCATGTCGGCGACGAAGCGCTCGGAATGGACGTAGATAATCTTGGAGCCCAGTCTTTTTTCCAGCATCAGGTTGCCGACGGCATGCATCAGATGGGTCTTGCCCAGACCGACCCCGCCGTAGACGAACAGCGGGTTATACGCCACACCGGGATTTTCGCCGATCTGAATCGAGGCCGCCTTGGCGATCTGGTTAGACTTGCCTTCGACAAAACTGCTGAAAGTGAATTCCTCTCGCAGGTTGCTGACATGATGGGCCGGGGCCTGATCCTCGCGGCGGCGAAAGTTGGTCCTGCCCCGTGCCGCCTGTTTCGAACCGGTTTCGCAGGCCGGAGCGGCGGGACCGGTTTTTTCGCGACTGCCGATCTCGAGCACCACCCGCTGTCGCTCACCGCTGCCGAGCTGGGTGACGATCTTCTCGATATTGTCGAAAAACTGCTCCTTGACCCACTCTAGGACGAAGCGGTTGGGGGCCAGCAGCCGCAACGAGTCACCTTCTTCTACGGCCTGCAGCGGGCGGATCCAGGTATTGAATTGTTGCGCGTTGAGCTGGCTTTCCAACTGCTCAAGACATTGCTGCCAAAGTGACATCGTAGCCATTACCCTCATGACGGCGGTTGTATTGATGATGTGGGGACTGGCAAGTCTACCCCCCTTTGGCAAAGTTATCCACACCCTGGCGGGCGCTATTTTTTGCGCACCGGAATTGACAATGGCGGTATGCAACGGCTATCCTTGCGCGCTTTCCGACAGCGCCCGGGCGACGGTCCGACGCGGCAACTCATGTGATCACAATTTGGATGGATGTAGGCGATGAAAAGAACATTTCAACCCAGCGTACTCAAGCGTAAACGCACCCACGGTTTTCGCGCCCGGATGGCGACAGCCAAGGGCCGCAAGATCATCAAGAACCGCCGTGCCAAGGGCCGCAAGCGTCTGGCCGTTTAATTACGCCGAGACCCGACAGTCGTCTTGAGCGCCCGCCGGCACGGGTTTCCCGAAACCCTCAGATTAAAAACAGCGGGCGAATTTGACTATGTGTTTGCCAAGCCGTGCCGCGCGGCAAATGCCTGTTTCACGGCCCTGGCACGGTCCAATCAGCAGGACCACCCCCGTCTCGGATTGGTCATATCCAAGCGCTGTGCCAAATCGGCCGTTCAGCGTAACCGTCTCAAGCGAGTGATCAGGGAGAGTTTTCGATATTCGCAGGTACGACTGGCCGGGCTCGACATTGTGGTCATCGGCAAACACAGCGCGGTCACGAAAACAAACCAGGAACTGTTTTTTCTGCTCCACAGGCAATGGCTGGAACTGGAACGATGCAAAGACTCCTGATCCTCTTCGTCCGTGCGTACCGCTTGTTATTGTCACCGTTTTTGGGGCACCATTGCCGCTTTCATCCGACCTGCTCAAGTTATGCCGAGACCGCCATTCGGCGCCACGGCGCGATCAAGGGTACCTGGTTGGCGATTAAACGACTGGCGCGCTGTCATCCCTGGCATCCAGGCGGGGTGGACCCAGTGCCGGAACCCATCAATAAGCAAGTACAATAAATCATGGATAACCAGCGTCTTATACTATTTTTTGCCCTTGCCTTCGTCCTGTTTTTGACCTGGGAGACATGGCAGGCGGACTATGGCCCGCAACCGGTGGCCGGCAGCCAGGTGGAAAGCGCGGACGGTGTGCCCGCCGCCGAGCCCCCCAAAGACGTGCCCATGGCCCAGCAGACCCAGGCCGACACCGACACCAAGGCCGATACCCCGGCGGCCCCCGATACCGGCATGGAGGCCAGCCCCGCCGGTCAGCGCATCCATGTGCGTACCGATACCTTTGATATCGAGATCGATACCCGCGGCGGCGATATTCGTGAGGCCGACCTGTTGGACTACCCGGTCGCCAGCGACAAGCCCGACGAGCCCTTCCGCATGCTGAAGGATACGCTCCCAAACCTGTTCGTGGCCCAGACCGGCCTGCTTTCCGACAGTCGCGCGCCCGATCACTATGCCGTCTTCAGCGCGCAGCAGACCGAGTATGAACTCAAACCCGGCCAGGACGAGCTGCGTGTGCCGCTCGTGTGGCAGGATGACAGCGGCATCAAGGTCACCAAGACCCTGGTGTTTTATCGCGGCAGCCATGTCATCGACGTGGAACAGACTATCGAGAATGGTTCCGCCGAACCCTGGCAGGGCCGCCAATACCGCCAGCTGCAGCGCAGCCGTCCTGACGGCAGCGGCAAATCGGCCTTCATTTATACCTATACCGGCGGCGTGATCTACAGCGAGGACGAGAAATACGAAAAGATCGAATTCGACGACATGGCCGACAAGAATCTCAGCCGTGACATCAACGGCGGCTGGGCAGCCATGATCCAGCACTATTTCCTTGCCGCCATCATTCCGCCGGCGGACCAGACCAATCATTTCTACACCAAGGCGCCGGGCGACGACCGCTTCGTACTGGGCCTGGTCTCGCCCAGCAAGACCGTCGAACCCGGCCAGCGCGAAAGCTTCACCACCCGCTTTTATGCCGGTCCCAAAGAGCAGGATGTGCTGGCCGATCTGGCCGAGGGCCTGGACCTGACCGTCGACTACGGCATATTGACCGTCATCGCCAAGCCCTTGTTCTGGGTGCTGGGTTGGTTCCATGCCCTGTTCGGTAACTGGGGCTGGGCCATCATCATGGTCACG
>JASBUE010000301.1 GCA_030148045.1 Candidatus Tenderia sp. | reverse complement strand
CACCGGTCCGAGCGAGTGGCGCCTCGACATGAAGGTGAGTCACGGCGATATCTATGACGTCCGGATCGAGATTCAGGCCGAGCGGCAGGACGGTCGCCAGGAGCGCTACGACCTGGGCAGTTTTGCACTGGGCGGCGGCTCCATGGACATGGCCTTTGACGAGTCGGACGAGCCGTCCGCCGATGTGGAGGCGGTCATCGAGCAGGCCGATGCCGGCCTGGAATCCCCCGACGAGGAACCGCACGCGGAGGCCGAAGAACAGCCGGAGGAGGCCGCTGCCGCAGGAGATGAGGCCGCCGAAGAATCCCCCAGCTGGATCATGGTGGCGGTCAAGGTCATCGGCCTGAACGGGGTGCTCATCGGCATCGGGTTTTTTGTCTACCTCAAGTGGTTCCGCAGCCCCAAGGCGAAACAGGATGAAGAGGAGTCTGATGAAAAAGGGGGCGAGCAATGATAAAGATCGATCCCACCGTTCTCATCGTTATGGGCGAGGTGATCCTTGTCCTGCTGGTGCTTGTCATCGCCGCGCTGGTCTACTTCATCAAATCGAAAAAACGCGACAAGCAGGCGGTTGAGGTATTGCAGGGACGCCTGGAGGACAATGTTGAAAAGCGCCAGGAGATGTTTGAAAAACTCATCGGCCAGGCGAGCGGCAACGGCGAGGATGAAGACGGGACCAACAGGGAGATGGCGCGGGAATGGGTCGATAACGAGAACAAGTTTTACAACCGGCTGGTTGAGATGTATATGCAGCGCAATTCAAGCGCACTCAAGAGCCTGGACAAGCTGCTGCACGAATATACCTCTTCCTATCTGGATCTGGTCGCCTTGATGCGTGAGCGCGTCGAGACGCAGGAGGCCGATCTCTCCGAAGAGATGAAACAGCAGCTGGAACGGCTGGAACAGGACGGACATAAACTGGCCTCGGAGGTCGATAAGCTCAAACAGGAAAACCAGCGCCTCTCCAAGGAACTGGAGCAGGCCTACTCCGAGATCGACCAGGCCATGCGCGAATACAGCCAGGCCTTCCGCCCAGGTGGTATGACAGGGTCGGCCGCGACTCAGGCGGCTGCCGCGCAGACGGCTTCCAAGGCCGAGGCAGAACCGTCTTCCCCGGCGGCGGAGAATGAAGCAGGTGAGCACGTCGCTGCAGGGGATCGGCACGAGGCGGAAGTTGAGATGACGGTCGAGGTGGCCGTGCAGCCGGAGGTGGTGACTACGTCTGAAATTGATGAATCCAGGCCGGCCGCTTTGGAAGAGGAGCCGGCACCTGAACCTGAACTTGAACCGGAACCCGATCTGGAGGAGTCGGCACCCGGCCCGAAAAACGACGCCGATCTGTTACGCGAAATGGGTGTCAACGAAGAGCAGTCGCTGGAAGACGTGGTCCTCCACGCCATGGCCGAGGAGAGCGCCGCGCAGCGGCAGCAGCAGGAGACTGTGACGGACGAGGACGACGAAGAGCAGGATAGTCCCGAAGCGGCCGGCGACAAGGAACCCCGCGGCCCGGTGGTCGAGCTGTCCAAGGAGGAGGACATTGTGCTGTCGGAACCGGAGGAACCCCTCTCCGATGAAGAGTTGCTTGGCGAAGCGGTGCTGGATGAGATGTCGCGAGAGAAAGTTGCCCAACCCCAGGCCGCCGACGAAACCGACGGCATCGACGAGGATGAATTGCTGGCCCAGCTGGCCGGGCTCGAGGACGATGACGATGCCAGTGGGCTGGAGGGTTTCGGCGAAGCTTCCGAAGGTGACGAGGAGGGGCGGAAAAAAGAGCCCTGATCCAAATCAGGCCTACAGCGGCTGCTTGTAGGGTGTCTGCGCCACCTCTTCCACCAGCTTCGGCACCAGGTAACCGGGTAGCCGCCCGCGCATCTGCGTGACCATTGTCTTGGCCGTTTCCCTGTTCACATTGAAATGGGCCGCACCCTGTACCTTGTCGAGCAGGTGCAGGTAATAGGGCATCACCCCTGCCTCGAACAGCGTCTCGCTCAGGCGGCACAGTGTTCCAACATCGTCATTTACCCCGCGCAACAATACGGCCTGGTTGAGCAGGGTGAGGCCGGTGGATTTCAGTCTCGCCAGCGCAGTACGTACCTGGGCGTCGATCTCGTTGGCATGGTTGCAATGGATCACCATCACCGTCGTCAGCCTTGTATCACCGAGCCAGCCCAACAGCGTCTCATCGACCCGCTGGGGCAGGACGATGGGCTGGCGGCTGTGGATACGCAGCCGTTGCAGGTGCGCAATCCGCTCCAGTCTTTGCACCAGTTCCATCAGTTGTGGATCAGCAAGCGAGAGCGGGTCGCCGCCGCTCAGAATCACCTCGTTGATGGAGCTGTCTTCAGCGATCCGATCACAGATGGATTGCCACAGCGAGGTTTTGCCGCCCTGCTCCTGGTAGGGAAAGTGGCGCCGGAAACAGTAGCGGCAGTGGACGGCGCAGGCGGCGGTGGTCATCACCAGCACCCGTCCCTGGTACTTCTGCAGCAGCCCTTGTTGGATGACGGCGGCATGATCCCCCACCGGGTCGCTGCTGAATCCCGGCGCCGGCACCGTCTCCGCGGCCAGCGGCAGCACCTGTCGCAACAGGGGGTCGTCGGGATCGCCCTTTTTCATGCGCGCCACAAAGCCGCGCGGAACCCGCAGGGGAAACTGTTGCGCGGCTGCTTGGCCGGTCGGCAGCAGGTCTTGCGGGAGGTCCAGCAGCGCGAGCAGTTCGGCGGGGTCGCGCACCGCCTCGGCCAAGTGTCGCTGCCAGGCGCTGGTAGGCGCCGGGGTGGGTTTGTGCTGTAACATGGAGAGGATTTTGTCTAAAATAACGCGCTTTCCCGGGCGGTATCCGGTTTGGGCGACCAAGCCGGCAAGTATAGCCCGGTTGGCAGGTTTGAGAAAACGAGGACGATATGGCGACCTATAGTACCAATGAATTCAAGAGCGGACTGAAAATCATGATCGACAACGACCCTTGTTCCATTGTCGAAAATGAATTCGTGAAACCGGGCAAGGGCCAGGCCTTTAACCGCGTCAAGATCCGCAATCTCAAGACCGGCCGCGTCGTCGAGCGTACTTTCAAATCGGGTGAAACGGTGGAGGCCGCCGATGTCATCGATACCGAGATGCAGTATCTCTACAACGACGGCGAGTTTTATCACTTCATGGTGCCCGATACCTTTGAGCAATACGCCGCCAGCAAAGAGGCGGTCGGCGACACCGCCCAGTGGATCAAGGGTGAGGAGATGTGCACCGTGACCTTGTGGGACAATGTCCCGCTGGCGGTAACGCCGCCCAATTTCGCCGTTCTCGAGGTCACCGACACCGATCCGGGCGTGCGCGGTGATACCTCCGGCGGCGGCGGCAAGCCGGCCACCCTGGAGACCGGCGCCGTGGTGCGCGTGCCGCTGTTTATCGACGTGGGCGACGTGCTCAAGATCGACACCCGCAGCGGGGAATATGTCTCCCGCGCCAAGGAGTGAGCGGAGTGATCCCTTGACGACGCAGCGGGACTGGCGGCCCTCCGCGCCGCTGGAAAACCTGAAAAAACGCGCCCGGATCTTGGCTGAGATTCGGGCCTTTTTTTCCGCGCGCGATGTAATGGAGGTGGAGACACCGTTGCTCTGCGCTGCCGCCGCCACCGACCCCCATCTGGACAGCTTCAGCAGCCGTTATCCCGGTCTCCATGCCCCCGAGGGACGGGACTACTATCTGCAGACCTCGCCCGAATTCGCCATGAAGCGTTTGCTGGCGGCCGGCAGCGGGCCGATCTATCAGATCTGCAAGGCGTTTCGCAATGGCGAGGCGGGGCGGCGGCACAACCCGGAATTTACCCTGCTGGAGTGGTATCGCCCCGGCTTTGATCATTACGCCCTGATGGACGAGGTAGAGACACTGGTCGATGCGCTGTTGGCCACCGGTCCGGCCCGGCGCGTCAGCTATCGCGAGCTGTTTTTTGGGCAGGTGGGCTTGGATCCCTTCAACCTCGGCGCAGACAAGGCCCGCGCCTGCCTGCGGGCCCACGGTGTTCACGTCACCCTGAACGAGGCTGCGCCGGATGACTGGCTGAGCCTGATCCTGACGCATATCATCGAGCCACGCCTCGGCCCGGGGGCGGTGTTCGTCCATGACTTTCCCGCCTCCCAGGCCATGCTGGCGCGCCTGAGTCCGGAGGATCCGCCGCTGGCGCAGCGCTTCGAGCTGTATGTCGACGGCATCGAACTGGCCAACGGTTTTCATGAGCTGGCCGACGCCGACGAGCAGCGCCGCCGTTTCGAACAGGATTTGCAGCAGCGCCGGCGGCGGGGCTTGGCCGATGTGCCCCTGGATGAGGCCCTGATCGCGGCCCTGCGTCACGGCATTCCCGATTGCGCGGGGGTGGCGCTGGGGCTGGACCGTTTGCTGATGCTGGCGGCGGGGGCGGACTCCATCGCCGAAATCCTGAGCTTTTCCATCGAACGCTGCTAGCCGGCCGGTGTCGGAATTATTGACAATACGTTGACGTGCTGAACATGTTATCTGGCTTCGCTGAGTAAGGTTTTATTATTTATCCGGCAACAATCTCATGATTCTTTTAGGGAAAATATCATGGTCGATGTTGTTGCCCATAGGGCTGAAATAATAGGCCCGCTAATTGCATCCAGGCTGGCAGTATTTAACCTATTTACTATTCTGTAGCTGGGTGGTCGGATATGAATAAAAACAATAACAATAACAGGTCTTGGAGATAAGCTTATGGAGAAGCGTTGGGCCGCGAGGCGACCCGTGCGGATCAGCGTCGATCTGCGCTATAGGGATATTGAAGTGGTGAACTGCCACACGCGGGATATCAGCCTGAACGGTGCGTTCGTCGAGGTGCAGCAGCTGCAGCCGACCGTCAATGCGCCCATTGACTTGGTGTTCCGACTCGGCGAACCCGGGCGCTATACCAAATACAAGGTACCGGGGAAGGTGGCCCGGGCGAGCGGGGAAGGTATCGGGGTGATGTTCGAGGAATTGGATATTTCCTCTTTCCGCTCCCTGCGCGAGGTGCTGCAGAGCTGAGCCGCGAGCGCGCGTCGTTGCGACAATGGCGGGATCGGCGGCTCAAGGCCGGCCGATGCGGCCGAGCTGTTGCCCCATCACCACCGCCTGCTGCGCATCTAAGGTTTCATTCCAGTCCGCCATGCCAGGTGGAAAGAGCAGGATCACCGTCGAGCCCATGTTGAAACGCCCCAGTTCCTCTCCTTTTGCCAGCGACACCCGCGGCAGTTCGTTTTGGTGGCGATGCTCGAAGGGACGGAAGGTCCTGTCGCCGTAGTTGCCGCGCCAGACCGTTTCGATGCCGGCGACGAAGATGGCGCCCACCAGGATTACCGCCATCGGGCCGTGCGCCGTATCGAAGACGCTCACCAGCCGTTCGTTGCGGGCAAACAGGCCGGGGATGGTCCGGGTGGTGGCGGCGTTGACGCTGAACAGGCGGCCGGGCACGTAGACGGTTTCGCGCAGCTCGCCGTCCAGCGGCATGTGGATGCGGTGATAATCCCGCGGCGACAGATAGATGGTGGCGAACCGGCCGCCGGCGAAACAGTCGTGCAGATGATCCAGCCCACCCACCAGGGCCTTGAGGCTGTAGTGGTGGCCCTTGGCCTGGAAGATCCGCCCGTCCTCGATCGGCCCCAGCTGGCTAATGGTGCCGTCCACCGGACAGGCAATGGCGTCCGGCCCGGCCGCGATGGGGCGGGCCTCCGCCTTCAGCGCGCGGGTGAAAAACTCGTTGAAGCTGCCAAACGTGTCCGGTGCCTGGTGCTGGGCGAGGCTCATGTCGACATTGAAGCGCTTGATGACAAACCGGATCATGGCGTTTTTCAACGGTCGCCAGCGGCAGCGGGTCACCAGGTACATCAGCTTCGACAACAGGTGGTGGGGCAGGGGATACTGAATCAGGGCGTTTAAACGGTCGGACAGTGACATGGCTGGACAGTGTTGAGACAATGGGTTGGGATGGCGCGGTTTTCCCCGTCCCGTTTTAAGCGCCGCACGCGGGGTGGGAAATCCAAGTCCGCGTATCCTACCCTATTTTAGGGGGAATTAACAAAACTCAGCGTCACGAAGGAAGGCTAAAGGCTAAGCGATGGAACTGATGGAACTGGCACAGGCCGTCAGTGAGCGGCTGTCGGAGCGGGGCTTGATGTTGGTAACGGCCGAATCCTGCACCGGCGGCTGGGTGGCCCAGACGCTGACCGCGGTACCCGGCAGCTCCAGTTGGTTCGAGCGGGGATTCGTCACCTATACCAATGAGGCCAAGTGCGAGATGCTGGGCGTATCCCAGCAGACGCTGGCGCAATACGGCGCGGTTTCGGAACAGACCGTGTGTGAGATGGCTGCCGGCGCCCTGGCGCACAGCCACGCCCAGGTGGCGCTGGCGGTCAGCGGCGTGGCCGGTCCCGGCGGGGGGACGCTGGAAAAACCGGTGGGCACGGTCTGTTTCGGCTGGGCCCGCACAGGGGTGGCGCCGCTCAGCCGCACCGAACACCTGGGCGGTGATCGCGAGGCGGTGCGCCGGCAAGCCGTCGCCATCGCCCTGCAGGGCGTGCTCGACCTGCTCAGGGATGGCTGAGAGCGAGCGGCTGTTTTTTGCGCTCTGGCCCACGCCTCGGCAGCAGCGCGACTGGGCCGCTTTGGCGCAACAACTGTTGCCGTCTGATCGCGGCCGTCTGTTGCCGCCGCAGAATCTGCACCTCACCTTGCTTTATCTGGGCGAGCTCGGTGCCAAGACGCGCCAGGCCCTGGAGGCCAAGGTGGATACCATCCATGCCCCTGGCTTCGAACTGAGACTGGAGCGTTTCGGCCATTGGCGCCGGCCCCAAGTACTATGGTGGGGGCCGCGCGACACTCCGGGCGTTTTGCAACAACTGGTCGAGGATCTGCGCCGCGCCGCGCGGGCCTGCGGTCTGGCGGTGGAGAGTCGCCCTTATTAGGCCCATTTGACGCTGGCGCGTAAGGTCAGAGCTAATCCCGGTCGGCTGCAGGCCGAGCCTCAAACCTGGTCGGTGAATGCGTTCGTGCTGGCCCGTTCAACCCTGCTGCCGGAAGGGGCGCATTATGAAATTCTGCGGCGCTGGCAGTTGGGATGATGGATCGCAGATATGTGATAATGCGGGGAGTTGCCAGGCGCAAGCTTTGCTTGTATAGTACTGTACGTTTACACAGTCAATTAACGGGGAGTGAATATGGATGATAACAAGCGTAAGGCGCTGAACGCGGCGCTGGGCCAGATCGAACGCCAGTTTGGCAAGGGCTCCATCATGCGTATGGGTGACGAAGGCGTGGTGCGCAATATCGAAGCCATATCGACCGGCTCCCTGGGGCTGGATATCGCCCTGGGCATCGGCGGACTGCCGCGCGGCCTGGTGGTGGAGATCTATGGACCGGAGTCTTCCGGTAAGACCACACTCACCCTGCAGGTGGTGGCCGAGGCACAGAAGCTGGGCGGCACCGCCGCCTTCGTCGATGCCGAACACGCCCTGGATCCGCAGTATGCCGAGAAGCTCGGCGTCAATATCGACGAGATGCTGGTGTCGCAGCCGGATACCGGTGAACAGGCCCTGGAGATCGCCGACATGCTGGTGCGTTCCGCCGCGGTGGACGTGGTGGTGGTCGACTCGGTCGCCGCCCTGACGCCCAAGGCCGAAATCGAGGGTGACATGGGCGACTCCCACGTCGGGCTGCAGGCGCGGCTGATGTCTCAGGCGCTGCGTAAGCTGACCGCCAATATCAAGCGCTCCAACACCCTGGTGATCTTCATCAACCAGATCCGCATGAAGATCGGTGTCATGTTCGGCAGCCCGGAAACCACCACCGGCGGTAACGCGCTAAAATTCTATTCCTCGGTGCGTCTCGACATTCGCCGCATCGGCGCCATCAAAAAGGGCGACGAGGTGCTGGGCAACGAGACCCGTGTCAAGGTGGTCAAGAACAAGGTGGCGCCGCCCTTCAAGCAGGTGGAGTTCGATATCCTCTACGGC
Organism: Candidatus Tenderia sp.; assembly: GCA_030148045.1. GTDB lineage: Bacteria > Pseudomonadota > Gammaproteobacteria > Tenderiales > Tenderiaceae > Tenderia. The sequence goes on along the minus strand of JASBUE010000301.1, from coordinate 5,793 downwards.
GAAGGCGTTTCACGTGAAGGCGAGATCATCGATCTCGGTGTCAAGGAAGGCTTGGTGGAAAAATCCGGCGCCTGGTATAGCTACGACGGTAACCGTATCGGTCAGGGCAAGGATAATGTGCGCAACTTCCTCAAGGAAAATGCCAAGATCGCCCGCGAGATCGAGGACAAGATCCGCGCCAAACTGTTGGTCACGGCCAAACCGGCCAAGAACGACGAGGTGGCCGAGGAAGAGGCCGAGGCTTAAAACCGACTGTCGCCCAGTGTGCTTGTCCGGTCTGCGCAAAACGCCCCTTCACGGGGCGTTTTTCTTTGTTCGATGCCGGTTTGGTGTTTGTGCGCTGAAACACACTATGGCGGTTTGTAAGATCAAGAACTTAGCCCCGCGTCGCTTGCCTAACAGGGGAGATTTCTCTACCATCGGCGGCTAAGGTGAGGCACGGATGTCGGATTCTAAAAAGCAGCAATGCCAGGCGGCGGCGGTGAGACTGCTGAGCCGGCGTGAGCACTCGTGCAGAGAGCTGCGCCAAAAGCTTCAGGCGCGGGATTTTGACCCCCACACCATCGATGAAGTGGTAACCGAACTGCAGATCGACAAGCTGCTCTCGGATGAGCGCTTTGCCGAGAGTTATGTGCGTGCCAAGGTGCACAAGGGCATCGGCCCGGTAAGGCTGAGACAGGAGCTGCGTGATCACCGCATCGACGATGACACCATTCAGCGTTATCTGCAGGAGCAGCAGTGGCAGCAACTGGCGGCGCAGGTGAGGCAGAAACGTTTCGGTGCGGCCTTGCCGGACAGCTTTGAAGAGCGTGCCCGCCAGATGCGTTTTTTACAATATCGCGGATTTAATACGGAACAGATCAACGGCGCCATGAAACAGGACGATTGGGATTAACAAGCAAGCAATGAAGAGTGCAGAGATTCGCCAGGCCTTTTTGGAATACTTCCGTCGACACGGTCATGAAGTCGTACCCAGCAGTCCGCTGGTGCCGGCCAACGATCCGACCCTGTTGTTCACCAATGCCGGCATGGTGCAGTTCAAGGAGACCTTTCTGGGCCTGGAGGAACGGCCCTACAAGCGCGCCACCTCTTCGCAGCGCTGCGTGCGCGCCGGCGGCAAACACAATGATCTGGAGAATGTCGGCTACACCGCGCGCCATCATACCTTTTTCGAAATGCTGGGCAACTTTAGCTTCGGTGACTACTTCAAGCGCGACGCGATCCAGTTTGCCTGGGAATTTCTCACCCGGACCATGAAGCTGCCCGCGGACAAGCTGTGGGTGACCGTCTATGAGGACGATGACGAAGCGGCGGATATCTGGCTCAAGGAAATCGGTGTCGACCCGGATAGGTTCACCCGCATCGGCGATAAGCCGGGCAAGAAATACGACAGCGACAACTTCTGGTCCATGGGCGATACCGGCCCCTGCGGTCCCTGCACCGAAATCTTTTACGACCACGGCCCCGACGTGGCCGGCGGTCCCCCGGGCACGCCGGAAGAAGACGGCGATCGCTATATCGAGATCTGGAACCTGGTCTTCATGCAGTACAACCGTGATGCCGACGGCGGCATGACGCTGCTGCCCAAACCCTCGGTCGATACCGGCATGGGGCTGGAGCGCCTCGCCGCGGTGATGCAGGGGGTGCACAGCAACTACGACATCGATCTGTTCCGGAATCTGATCAAGGCCGCCGCTGCCGCTACCAATACCGACGACCTGAGCAACAACTCGCTCAAGGTCATCGCCGATCACATCCGCTCCTGCGCCTTTTTGGTCGTGGACGGCGTGTTGCCCTCCAATGAAGGCCGCGGTTACGTGCTGCGCCGCATCATCCGCCGCGCCATTCGTCACGGCTACAAGCTGGGTATGAACGATCCCTTCTTTTATAAACTGGTCGCCGCCCTGGTGGACGAGATGGGCGAGGCCTATCCCGAACTGGTCAAGGCCCGGGCCCAGGTGGAACGGGTGCTGCGCCTGGAAGAGGAACGCTTCGCCGAGACCCTGGACCAGGGCATGAAGATTCTGGAAGAGGATATCGCCCGGCTTGAGGGCAGGGAGATCCCCGGCGCAGTGGTGTTCAAGCTTTACGACACCTATGGTTTCCCCGCCGATCTGACCGCCGATATCGCCCGCGAGCGTGGTCTGAGCGTGGATATGGCCGGCTTCGATCAGGAGATGGCGGCGCAGCGCGAACGTGCCCGCGCCGCCAGTCAGTTCGGCGGCGGCTATCCCGGCAAGGTGGATGTGGATGCGGAGAGTGAATTCACCGGTTACGAATACCTGGCCGACCAGGCCGAGGTGATCGCCTTGTTTGCCGGCGATCGGCCGGTGGAGTGTTTGCGCGACGGCCAGGCAGGCATGGTGATTCTGTCGCGAACCCCCTTTTATGCCGAGTCCGGTGGCCAAGTGGGCGATACCGGCCGGTTGTTGGGCCAGGATAGTGTGTTTGCGGTGAGCGACACCCAAAAGCAGGGTCACGGCGTCAACGCCCATATCGGCAAGGTGGAGCAAGGTGAAATCAAGCTGGGCGATACGGTCAAGGCGGAAGTGGACGCACAACGGCGGCAGGCCATTGTGCTCAATCATTCGGCCACCCATCTGTTGCACGCCGCCCTGCGCAAGGTGCTGGGGGATCACGTCACCCAGAAGGGGTCGCTGGTGGAGCCGGATCGCTTGCGCTTCGACTTCTCCCACTTCGAGCCCATGAGCGCGGATGAATTGCGCCAGGTGAATGATTTGGTGAATCGACAAATCCGCGCCAATGCGCCGGTGGAAACCGCATTGATGAGTTACGACCAGGCAGTCGAGGCCGGCGCCATGGCCCTGTTCGGCGAGAAGTACGGTGACGAGGTGCGCGTGCTGCGCATCGGCGAGTTTTCCACCGAGCTGTGCGGCGGTACCCACGCCCGGCGCGCCGGCGATATCGGCCTGTTCAAGATCGTCATGGAAGCCGGCATCGCCTCCGGCGTGCGCCGCATCGAGGCGGTCACTGGCCAGGGCGCCCTGGACTATATCGGCGAGACGGAAAAGAATCTGGCCCGGATCGCCGCCGCGGTCAAAGGCGGCCGCGAGGATGCCGTCGCCAGGGTCAATCAAGTGCTGGAGCGCAACCGCAAGCTGGAAAAGGAACTGGAGCAGCTCAAGGCCAAGCTGGCCAGCAGCCAGGGCTCGGACCTGGCCGCCCAGGCGGTCGAGATCAACGGCATCAAGGTGCTGGCGGCCAAGCTCGAAGGCGGCGACGCCAAGGCGCTGCGCGATACGGTGGATCAGCTCAAGAACAAGCTGGGCAAGGCGGCCGTGGTGCTGGCCACCGTCAATGGTGACAAAGTGGCGCTGGTCGCCGGTGTCACCAAGGACGAGACCGGCCGGATCAAGGCCGGTGAACTGGTCAATTTTGTCGCCCGGCAGATGGGCGGCAAGGGCGGCGGTCGTCCCGATATGGCCCAGGCTGGCGGCAATGATCCGGCGGCGCTGGAGCAGGCCCTGGCCTCCGTGGCGGCCTGGGTACGCGAGCAAAGCGTCTGATCGGCACATGCTTGCGGATGATTTCTTGGCCCGACTCCGTTAATATCACGCCCTTTTCCAGAAGTAGAACTGCATGGCATTGATCGTACAAAAATACGGCGGCACCTCGGTCGGCAGCGTCGAGCGCATCGAGGCGGTGGCCGACAAGGTCAAGGGTTGGCGCGACAAGGGCCACGATGTGGTCGTCGTCGTCTCCGCCATGAGCTGCGAGACCAACCGCCTGGTCGAGCTGGCCAAGGCCATCCAGGACACCCCCGTGCCGCGCGAATTGGATGTGCTGCTGTCCACCGGCGAGCAGGTCACCATCGCCCTGCTGAGCATGGCGCTGAACAAGCGCCATTGTCCGGCGCGCTCCTACACCGGCCACCAGGTCCACATCCGTACCGACAATATGCACAACAAGGCGCGCATCCTCGACATAGACAACAAGCGTATTCGTCATGATCTGGATCAGGGCCGCGTGGTGGTGGTGGCCGGTTTTCAGGGTATGGACGAGGAGGGCAATATCACCACCCTCGGCCGCGGCGGGTCCGATACCACGGCCGTGGCGCTGGCGGCGGCGCTCAAGGCCGAGGAATGCCAGATCTATACCGATGTGGACGGGGTCTACACCACCGACCCCCGTGTCGTGCCCGAGGCGCGCCGCCTGGAGCGCATCACCTTCGAGGAGATGCTGGAGATGGCCAGTCTCGGCTCCAAGGTGCTGCAGATCCGCTCGGTGGAATTTGCCGGCAAATACAACGTGCCCCTGCGGGTACTGTCCAGTTTCGAAGAGGGTGAAGGCACCCTGATCACCTATGAGGAAGAGGGAATGGAAGAAGCGCTGATTTCCGGAATCGCCTTTAATCGCGACGAAGCCAAACTGACCATCGTCGGCGTGCCCGACCAGCCCGGCGTGGCGTCGAAGATTCTCAGCCCCATCGGCAAGGCCAACATCGAAGTCGACATGATCATCCAGAATGTCGGTGCCGACGGCACCACCGACTTCACCTTCACCGTGCACCGTAACGACTACGGCAAGGCGCTGTCGATCCTGGAACAGATCAAGCAGGAGTTGGGCGCACGCGAGGTCGACGGCGACAACAAGATCGTCAAGATCTCCCTGGTCGGGGTGGGCATGCGCTCCCATGCCGGCATCGCCGGCACCATGTTCGAAGCCCTGGCCAATGAGGGAATCAACATCCGCATGATTTCCACCTCCGAGATCAAAATCTCGGTCGTCGTCGATGAGAAATATCTCGAGCTGGGCGTTAGGGCGCTGCACAGCGCCTTCGGTCTGGAAAACAAACCACAATAAATCAATTAGTTACTGAGAACCAAGTGCGGATGTGGCGACCTGCCTTACGCAGGGTATTGAATTGTTGGCTATTTCTTCAGTTCTCAAATCGCCGGTCGATAACGTATGCATGACGGGTAGGGACTGCCTGGTCGAGTCGAAGTGCTTGGCGGAAGGACCTACAGGAACATGTAGACAAGGAGACCGATATGCTGATTTTGACCCGGCGTGTAGGAGAGACGCTGATCATAGGAGATAACGTGACCGTTACCGTGCTCGGTGTAAAAGGTAACCAGGTGCGTATCGGTGTCAACGCCCCCAAAGAAGTCTCGGTTCACCGCGATGAGATCTACCAGCGCATCCAGCAAGAAAAAGGCGAAGGACAAAACTCATCCCCAGCCGATGTCCCGGCAGATTCTCGCGAAGCCTCCGGCAACTCGTAAAACTTCCCAAATCAGCCTTAATAAATAACAAGATACTTTACGATTAGATCGTCAAAAGGTATCCTTACGCCACTCGTGTGGGGGATGCTTTATTCAGCATATTTCATTCGGCTTCCAGGGTTCGGAAACCAAAAGGCATTAAGGTATAATTCCCCGCTTCACGGAGAGATGGCCGAGTGGCCGAAGGCGCTCCCCTGCTAAGGGAGTATGGGTCAAAAGCCCATCGAGGGTTCGAATCCCTCTCTCTCCGCCATATTTTTATTTAGTTGCAAAGATGGTTGGAGCACGGCTCTGATTGTACCCGCTAGAGAGGGAGAACAGTGTCGCGAAGCGACGCTGGTCCTTATAGGGCAGGCCGAATGTTCATAATTCCTCTCTCCACCATCTTTGAATTCGGGATATTCTATCCTCTATAGATAGCTATCTTGACATCAGGGGTCATAGCCGGGATAATCCCCGGCCTTGCATAAGCGCCCGTAGCTCAGCTGGATAGAGTACCTGGCTACGAACCAGGCGGTCGGGAGTTCGAATCTCTCCGGGCGCGCCA
>JASBUE010000300.1 GCA_030148045.1 Candidatus Tenderia sp. | reverse complement strand
GCTGATCGCCTTTCCGCTTGGCGTATTGGCGGCGGTGCGCAAGGGCAGCCCTTGGGACCAGGGGGCCATGGGGCTGTCGCTGATCGGCGTCTCTATTCCCAACTTTCTCATGGGGCCGAGCCTGATGCTGGTGTTTTCGGTCTGGTTGGGCTGGTTCCCGGTCAGCGGCCGCGAGGGGCTGACCTCGCTGATTCTGCCCGCCGTGACCCTTGGCACCGCCCTGGCGGCCATTCTGTCGCGCATGGTGCGCGCCACCCTGTTGGAGACCCTGGGAGAGGACTACATCCGCACCGCTCGCGCCAAGGGCTTGAGCGAGCGCCTGGTGGTCTGGCGTCACGCCCTGCGCAATGCCCTGTTGCCGGTGATCACCCTGCTGGGCTTGCAGCTGTGGGTGCTGCTGGGCGGGGCGGTGATTACCGAGGTGGTGTTCTCCTGGCCCGGCCTGGGCCAGCTCACCATCGAGTCGATCCAGCGGCGCGACTACCCGGTGGTGCAGGCCTGCGTGCTGTTGATCAGCCTGGCCTATGTGGTGGTCAATACCCTGACCGACCTGGTCTATGGCTGGCTTGATCCACGCGTGCGGCTGGAGGGGTGATGCGCTTTTACTGGCCGGTCGGGATCCTTGCCTTGTGGGCCTTCCTCGCCCTGTTCGGCGGCTGGCTGGGCTTGGCTCCGAACGAGATTCATCTGCCCAGGATTCTGCAGACGCCGGGCGGGGATGCCTGGCTCGGCTATGACGACCTGGGCCGTCCCCTGTGGGACCGGCTGGTGGCGGGGGCGCAGACCTCCTTCCTGGTGGCGGTGGTGGTGGTGCTGTTGTCGTTGGTGGCCGGCACCCTGATCGGCTCGGTCAGCGCCTACCTCGGCGGTTGGGTGGATCACCTCATCGTGCGCATCATCGATATCTTCCTGGCCTTTCCCGGCATCCTGCTGGCCATCGCCCTGGCGGGGCTGTTGGGGCCCGGGATCAACAACGTCATCATCGCCCTGAGCGTGGTGGGCTGGGTCGGCTTCGCCCGCCTGGCCAGGGCCCAGGTGCTCACCCTCAAGCATCGCGAGCACGTGGTGGCGGCCCATGCCCTGGGCACGCCGCCCGCCAAGATTATTCTGAAACACATCCTGCCCCTGATCATGGCGCCGCTGATCGTGGAGGCCACCTTCGCCGTCGCCGGGGCGGTGATCGCCGAGGCGGGGCTGTCGTTCCTGTGCCTGGGGGTGCAGCCGCCGGCCGCCTCCTGGGGCAGCATGATCCGCGACGGCGCCCGCTACCTGCTGGTGGCGCCGCACATGGTGCTGGTGCCCGGGGTGATGCTGATGTTGGTGGTGCTGGCGGTGAACCTGTTGGGGGATCGGTTGCGGGACTGGCTGGATGTGCGGAGCCGATAAGGCCCTAGAATATTCCGTCAAATAACTGTACAATTAATAGTACATGTACGCTTCAGGAGGTCCATCATGGAAGCCAAAAGTTATACCGCAGTTCGCAGCAATCTCGCCAAGACCATGGAGCGGGTCTGCGTTGACCACGAACCTGTCATCATTACGCGCCGCAATGAGGAATCCGTGGTGATGATGTCGCTTGAAGACTACGAGGCGCTGGAGGAAACGGCCTATCTGTTGCGCAGCCCCAGGAATGTGCGGCGCCTGGTCGAATCCATGGTGGAACTGGAACAGGGCAAGGGTGAGGAGCGGGAGCTGAGTGAGTGAAATTGATCTTTTCGTCGTACGCTTGGGAGGATTATCTCTACTGGCAAAAGAGCGATAAAAAGATCCTTAAGCGCATCAATGAACTGATCAAGGCAATCCAGCGCGAGCCGTTCGAGGGCATCGGCAAACCGGAACCGCTTAAACATGCGCTTTCCGGCTACTGGTCGCGGCGTATCAATGACGAACACCGCATTGTTTACAAGGTGGACGAGGATGCCATTGTTATCGCCCAACTCAGATACCATTATTAGCCCACATTTGAGAAATGCAGGCTAGGGAGATTTAAATCAAGTGTCACTCGGCCCCGTAATGGTCGGCCTGTCGGGCCAGACCCTGACAGAAGAAGAACGGGACATGCTGCGCCATCCCATGGTGGGCGCGGTGATCCTGTTCAGCCGCAATTATGACAACCCTCAGCAGCTGCAGGCGTTGATCGGCGAGATCCACAGGCTGCGCGATCCCCAGCTGCTGGTGAGCGTCGATCACGAAGGGGGGCGCGTGCAGCGCTTCTGCAAGGGTTTTACCCGCCTGCCGCCCATGCGCCGCCTGGGCGAGGTGTACGATGACGATCCCAAGCGCGCCCGGCGCCTGGCCTAGACGGTGGGCTGGCTGATGGCGGTGGAGCTGCGCGCCGTGGGGGTGGATTTCAGCTTCGCCCCGGTGCTGGATCTGGACTATGGCGTCTCCGAGATCATCGGCGACCGTTCCTTTCACCGCCGCCCCCATGCAGTAGCCGACCTGGCCCAGAGCTTCGTCGGCGGCATGCATCGGGCCGGCATGGCGGCGACGGGCAAGCATTTTCCTGGGCACGGCGCGGTGGAGGTGGACACCCACGTGGGCATCGCCCGCGACGACAGAGCGCTGGTGGATATCGAGCTGGAGGACCTGGTGCCCTTTGAACGCCTGGTGCGTGCGGGCCTGGCCGGGGTGATGCCCGCCCACGTGATCTATCCCCAGGTGGACAATCAGCCGGCCGGCTTCTCCCGCTTCTGGCTGCAGGAAGTATTGCGCCGGCGCCTCGGTTTCCAGGGCGTCATCTTCAGCGATGACCTGCTGATGGCGGGCGCGGCGCTGATGGGCAGCGTCAGAGACCGGGCCGAGGCGGCGCTGGAGGCGGGTTGCGATATGGTGCTGGTGTGCGACAATTTTGCCGAGATCTGCAATACCCTGGAGCGGCTGGAACGCTTCGACAACCCGGCCTCCCATCTGCGCCTGGCACGCATGCACGGCCGTCAGACGCTGAGCCGTGACCGGCTCCACAACGACCCCCACTGGCATCAGGCGCTGCAGGCCATCGAACCGCTGCTACGGGCCAAGCCGCTGGATTTATTGTAGAATCGGGCGGCAAATCGGCAGAGGAAAGAGGTTGTGGAAGAGACGATGAATGAGTTACTGCAATACACCGAACAGGGTGGCTGGGTGTTGCAGGTTTTCGTTGTGGTATTTATCACCCTGTTGCTGGATTTTGTTCAGAAAGTCATTCTGCGCCGTCTCCACAAGCGCCTGGAGCAGACCCAAACCCCCTGGGACGACGCGCTGGTCCATTCTATTCGTGCCCCGCTTACGCTGTTGATCTGGATCGTGGGGCTCGCCTTTGCCGCCTCCATTGTGCAGCAAGCCACCGATGCCGCTATCTTCGAGGCGGTGACCCCGATTCGCGACCTGGGCGTCATTGCGGCGATCACCTGGTTTCTGCTGCGCTTTATCAACAACGCCCAGAAGAACATGATCCGCTATCGTGCCGATACCGGCGAAGAACTCGATCACACCACCCTCGATGCCGTCAGCAAACTGTTGCGCCTGTCGGTGATCATTACGGCGACGCTGGTGGCACTGCAGACCATGGGCTACAGCGTCTCGGGCGTGCTGGCCTTCGGCGGTATCGGTGGCCTCGCCATCGGCTTCGCCGCCAAGGACCTGCTGGCCAATTTCTTCGGCGGCCTGATGATCTATCTCGATCGTCCTTTCGCCGTGGGCGATTGGGTGCGTTCACCCGATCGTCAAATCGAGGGCACGGTGGAGAATATCGGCTGGCGCCTGACCTGCATCCGTACCTTCGACAAGCGGCCGCTGTATATCCCCAATTCCACCTTCACCACTATCGCCGTGGAAAACCCCTCGCGCATGAGCCATCGCCGCATCTATGAGACCATCGGCATTCGCTATGACGATGCGGGCAGGATATCCGCCATCACCAGCGCGGTGAAACAGATGTTGCTTGAACATCCAGAGATCGATGCAACGCAAACCCTGATCGTCAACTTCAATGCCTACGCCGCCTCGTCGCTGGATTTCTTCGTTTACACCTTCACCAAGACCACCAACTGGATCCAATACCACGAGGTCAAGCATGACGTGCTGCTGAAGATATACGATATCATTACGGCGCACGGTGCCGAGATCGCGTTCCCGACCTCAACAGTGCATATTCCGGATGGAGTGAGACTGGAGGAGCGCACGGCCTAACGTCTTCACAACGTCTTCCCCCCTTTGTAAAAGGGGGGTAGGGGGGATTTATAAGACCTAGTGGGTGCCCTTTGCAAAAGGGGGAGGCTATAGCGGTGCAAAATTCAAGAACACAGAATAGGAACAGGAATGAAGTTAACGCAATTCGCTTTAGGTTTGGTTTTATCGGTGGTATCAATGTTCGCACAGGCCGCCATCCCCTGGACCTTTCAGCCGCTGCCGGATCAGCCGCCCATTCCTGAAGGCAATCCCCAAAGCGAGGCCAAGATCGGGCTGGGCAGACAACTGTTCTTCGATCCGCGCTTGTCCGTCACCGGCACCCATTCCTGCAACAGTTGCCACAATCTCGCTGCGGGCGGCGAGGACGGCCGTGCCCTGCCCGTAGGTGTCTACGGCCGCAAGGGACGGCGCAGCACGCTCACCCTCTGGAACGCCGCCTATCACACCGTCTATAACTGGGACGGCAGTGCTGGAACGCTGGAAGAACAGGCCGAAAGGCACATCCTCGATCCCAAGGTGATGGGCATGCCCGACGGCGCTCAGCTCGTCGCGCGCATTGCCGCCATTCCTGGCTATCGCACTCAGTTCGAGGAGAGCTTCGGTGAGACGGGCGTGACCTTCACCAACATCGCCAAGGCCATCGCCAGCTTCGAGCGCACCTTGGTCACCACCGGCAGCGCATTTGACGATTTTTTGCGTGGTGACAAACAGGCCATCTCCACCCAGGCGCAGCGCGGTTTCGAAGAATTCATCGAACAGCGTTGTGCCTCCTGCCATTTCTGGGTCAATCTCGCCGGGCCCCAGCCGGGGCTGGCGCTGCAGCAGGGGCAGGGCTTTTATGAATTGTTCCCCAACCATCCCGGCACCGATTACGAGGAACGCTATGGTTTGGCCGACGATATCGGCCGTTATGACCACAGCCAGATCGAGAGCGACAGGCGCATGTGGCGCGTACCGTCGTTGCGCAATGTGGCAATCACCGCGCCCTATTTTCATAACGGTGCGGTCAAGACCCTGAACGAGGCCGTGCGTGTCATGGCCAAGACCCAGGTGCGGCACGAACTGAGCGAGGCGCAGGTGGCCGATATTGTCGCTTTTCTGCGCACCCTGACCGGTGAGTTTCCTAAAATAGAGTTGCCACGTCTGCCGGCGACACCGGGACGCACTGCCGTTGCCGGGCATGATGATTGATGGGCAGGTTTCCTGGTTGCCAGATTGGAGGTGTAAATCCCCCTCAGTCCCCCTTTCTCAAAGGGGGAGGTCAGGCTGGCGCGCCGCTTACGGTGCCTAAACAAATGACGAGTATTCAATATGACATCTGAATATCTGGAAGAGTCCAAACAGGTCCTGAAAGAGGCCGACCTGCTGTGCAGCAAGGAGCAGGTCGAAGCAGCCTTCGACAACATGGCCGGGGAGATTACCGCTAAGCTGGCGGACACCAACCCGCTGGTGCTGTGCGTCATGACCGGCGGGGTGAT
>JASBUE010000294.1 GCA_030148045.1 Candidatus Tenderia sp. | reverse complement strand
TGTGACCGGTGATCCAGCCCACATCAGCGGTACACCAGTAGATGTCGTCTTCCTTGATATCGAAGACCCACTTCATGGTGAGGACGGCGCCCAGCAGGTAGCCGCCACTGGCGTGCTGGATACCCTTGGGCTTGCCGGTGGAGCCGGAGGTGTATAAAAGGAATAGGGGGTGCTCGGCCTCGACCCACTCGGGTTCGCAGACATTGTCCATGCTCTCGATGGCATCATGCCACCAGATGTCGCGCGCCGGATCGAAATCCACGTCGTGCCCGGTGCGTTTGAAGACCACCACCCGTTCGATGCTGGGACAGCCGTGGGCCAGCGCCTTGTTGGCGGCCTGTTTCAAGTCGACGATCTTGCCGCCGCGGTTGCCGCCGTCGGCGGTGATCAGCAGCCGGGCGCCGGCGTCCTCGATACGGTCCTTGAGCGATTCGGCCGAGAAGCCTCCGAATACCACCGAGTGAATGGCGCCGATGCGGGCGCAGGCCTGCATGGCTACCACCGCCTCGGGGGTCATGGGCATGTAGATGACCACGCGATCGCCTTTGCCGATGCCCTGGGCCTTGAGGGCATTGGCGAAGGTGCAGACCTGGGCGTGCAGCTCGCGGTAGCTGAGGGTCTTGATGTCGTGCTGTTCACCTTCAAAAATGATGGCGGTGTGCTCGCCTCGGGTTTCCAGGTGGCGGTCCAGACAGTTATAGGAGACATTGAGTCGGCCGTCGTTGAACCATTGGTAGTGGGGGGCGTTGCTTTGATCCAAAATGGTGCCAAAGGGGGTATGCCAGTCGATCTCGCGGCGGGCGTGTTCCCCCCAGAAGCCCTCGTAATCCTCCTCGGCCTGGTGCCGCAGCGCCGCCAGGGCGTCGGGATCGTTGAGATTGGCCGCCTGAACAAAGTCGGAGGAAGGGTGAAACAAACGCTCTTCCTGGAGTACCGAGTCGATTTTTTCGACGCTCATGAATCCTCCCAAGTGTAATGGTTTCGAAAATTCGCCTGCCTCAGATCACGCGATTGCCCTATTATGCGGAACCGCACTATTTTCTGGAAGGGTATTGACCAACCCGAGGGGGCTTCGTTGTATAATACTCACTTAATGAATGTCACTGACTTGCCGATAGCAACGGTAGTTAAACTCCTTGGAACCACCCACAAATTCAGGATTGCCCCAGGCGGGCGGTCCTGGCTAGGTAGTCATAAAATGGAATTGAAAACTGGTTGTAAACTTGTGATTCGGAGCGTGACCGAGGAAGGTTGCAGATTTCGCCCCAGTGACTGGATCGAGCGCATCTCAACGACAATGGCGAGTTTCGGCAAGGATCATCGTCTGCATTACTCGAACGCCGTGCGGCCGAGTATGGTCGAGGGCGAGAAGTGCCTGGTGGTGGAAAATTCTCTCAAGGAGACCAATCCCGCCGCGTTCGACTATATCATGCAGTTCGTCCGCGCCAACCGTTTGCAGATGAATCAGGTCTGCGAATCCAAAATCACTGAACTGGAGCAACAGTCAGGCGTAAAAACAGGCTAGGGCGCCGTCTTAAGGGACAAAATAAAAAGGGGCTTTAGCCCCCTTTCTGTTTTTCGCGGATTTCATCCAGTGTCTTGCAGTCGATACACAGGGTCGCAGTGGGGCGCGCCTCGAGGCGGCGGATGCCGATCTCCACACCGCAGCTTTCGCAATAGCCGTAGTTTTCGTTGTCGAGCATCTTGAGGGATTCCTCGATCTTCTTGATCAGTTTGCGCTCGCGGTCGCGGGTGCGCAGCTCCATGGTGAAATCGGATTCCTGACTGGCGCGGTCGTTGGGATCGGGGAAATTGGCCGCCTCATCCTGCATATGCTGCACGGTGCGGTCCACTTCCTCCATCAGGGCGTGTTTCCAGGCCGTCAGGATTTGGCGAAAATGAACGACCTGGTCGTCATTCATGTACGCCTCGCCCTTTTTCGGCTGGTAGGGTTCGAAATTACCAAATCCCTGCAGCAGCTTGTCGGCGCGTGCCTTGGCCTCGGCGGCACTCATCTTCTTGGTCGTCGTTTTCTTGGCAGCTGTTTTTCTCTTGGGTGCAGCTGCCTTTTTCTTGGGGGCGGCCTTGCTGCTGGTCGCGGCTTTTTTCTTTGTGACGACCTTCTTCTTGGCGGTGGCCTTTTTCTTCGGCGCCGCTTTCTTTGCGCTAGCTTTCTTTGGGGACATTCCCTTCTCCTAGTGCCCGAACATAAAGACCCGAATATATACTAGAAATCAGCTGGCGAGGCAATAGAGAATTGCCCTGGCGGAGATTGCCAGGGAAAACAAAAAGGCATTTCAGTTCAAAGGGTTAATCGCATCTGATTGATGTTAAAATGCCGACCCCAGGAATTTGACTTAAATGAAAGGTATTTCAGTATGAGCGAATTAGCGGCACTGATTTTCGATGTCGACGGCACCTTGGCCGACACCGAGCGCGACGGTCATCGCGTCGCCTTCAATCTGGCATTCGAGGAGGCGGGACTGGAGTGGGAGTGGAGTCCGGCGCTCTACGGTGAGTTGCTGGCGGTCACCGGCGGCAAGGAGCGGATTCGCTTCTATCTCGACAAATACAACGCCGATTTCAAAAGGCCGGGTAACTTCGATGAATTCGTCGCCGGTCTGCACGCGGCCAAGACCAGCTTTTATACCAAGCTGATGTCGGAAGGGGCCATCCCGTTGCGCCCCGGCGTGGAACGTCTGATCAACGAGGCCAAGGACGCCGGCGTGCGTCTGGCCATCGCCACCACCACCACGCCGGAAAATGTCACGGCGCTGCTGAGCTATACCCTGGGCGCTGATTCGATCGACTGGTTCGAGGTGATTGGTGCCGGCGATATCGTGCCGCTGAAAAAACCGGCTCACGACATCTATCATTATGTGATGGAAGAGATGAACCTGGCCCCCGAGCAGTGCGTCGCCTTCGAGGATTCCTACAACGGCATTCGTTCTTCGCACCAGGCACGCCTGACCACCGTCGTCACCACCAACGGCTATACCGCCGATGATGATTTTACCGGCGCCGCCATCGTGCTCGATCAGATGGGTGAACCGGATGAGCCTTTCACCGTGCAGCGCGGTGATGCGCTGGGTTATACCCATGTAAACCTGGACATGGTGCGCGCCCTGCACCGGGCCGAACATGGCTAAACAGCCATCCATTGCCAAGCGCATGGCAGCCATCGAGCCGTTTCATGTCATGGCCTTGCTGGCGCGGGCGCGTGAGCTGGAGGCGCAGGGACGCGACATTGTCCACATGGAGATCGGCGAGCCGGACTTTGACACGCCCGCCCCCATCGTCCAGGCTGGCATCGAAGCGCTGCAATCAGGCCGGCATCACTACACGCCGGCCAGGGGGCTGCCGGAGTTGCGCCGGGCCATCAGTCACTACTATCAGAGTCATTACGGCGTGCAAGTCGACCCCGGGCGCATCGTCATCACGCCCGGCTCATCGGGTGCGCTGCAACTGTTGATGGCGGTGCTGATCAATCCGGGGGAGCAGGTATTGATGGCCGATCCCGGTTATCCTTGCAATCGCAATTTCGTCCGCCTGGTTGAAGGGGAGAGCGTCTCCGTGCCGGTGGATGCCGCCGGCGGATTTCAGCTCACCGCCGCGCATTTGCAACAGCATTGGCGCGAGCGGACCAAGGCCGTAATGGTGGCTTCGCCCGCCAACCCCACCGGCACACTGATCCCCAAGGCGGCGATGCGGGCCCTGGCTGATTTCGTCGCCAGGTGGGGCGGTCATCTTTTGGTGGATGAGATCTACCACGGACTCACCTATGGCATCAAAGAAGAGAGCGCTTTGGCTGTCAGTGAAGATGTGTTTGTCATCAACAGTTTCTCCAAATTCTTCGGCATGACCGGCTGGCGGCTCGGCTGGCTGGTGGCGCCCGAGGCCTACGTGGATGCCCTGGACCGGGTGGCGCAAAACATCTTTCTTTCGGCCCCGACTCCCGCCCAATACGCCGCGCTGGCGGCCTTCGAGCATGAGACATTGGGGATTCTGGAGCGGCGTCGCCGGATCTTTCAGCAACGCCGCGACTATTTGCTGCCGGCGTTGCAGCAGCTTGGTTTCGACATTCCGGTAACGCCTGAGGGGGCGTTTTATCTCTATGCCGACTGCAGCCGCTTTACCGACGACAGTTACGGCTTCTGCCTCAAGTTGCTGGAAGAGTCGGGCGTGGCCGTCACCCCGGGCAAGGATTTCGGCGTTAATCAACCGGAGCGTCATGTGCGCTTTGCCTATACCACCTCGCTGGCGCGGCTCGAAGAAGGCGTTGGCCGGCTGCGACAGTTTTTGAGGCAGTAAAATTTTTTGCGGCCGGCGGCAGGCCCACTATTATTGCCGTATCCATATGAGAATCCGGTGAGGACGCAAACCACATGAATCGTTTCATCGCCTTGTTCAGTCTGCTGTGCATGTTCGCCCTGACAGCGCATGCGCTGGCACAGCAAAGTGACATATCTGCAAGCCAGCCGATTGAGGAAAAAAGTAGCACCTGGCGCCACTTCGAGAACCTGATTTCCACCATCGACGCAGTCCGAGAGGAACTGGATCAGGCACGCAAAGCGCTGGTCGATGCGCAGACCGAAAGCGAGCGCAAGCAGGCTCAGGCCGAACTGGAACGCCTCACCCAGGAGTTGAGCTCCCTGCAGCTGGCCTGGGAGATGTGGGCCGCCGGCGGTGTCGATATGGCGCTGTTCAAGCCCGCCGCCGAAGAAGAGAAGTTTGATTGGCGGAGCGAGCTCGAGTCGGTGTTCGAACCCATCTTGGTCGAACTGCGCCGCTTGACGGAACGGCCGCGTAAGATAGAGCGGTTGCGCTCGGAGCAGCTCCACTTTCAGCAGCGCCTGGTAGCTGCCGAGGCGGCGCTCAAGAGCGTGGCGGAATATCGTGCCCAGGCGCCGTCGCCGCAACTGGTCAGCGCTTTTTCGGAACTGGAAAAACGCTGGACCAAACGGCGCGATGATCTGCAGGACCGTCTCGATCTGATCAACTTCGAGCTGCGCGAACTGCTCTCGCCCAGCGCCGACGCCGAGCAAAAATCCATCGATGTCCTGAAGGAACTCTTCACCGGACGGCTGTTGAATCTGCTGTTGGCGATTTTGGCGGCGGTGTTCGTCTATGTGGTGATCTGGCAGGCCAATCGCATCTACAGCCGTTGGCTGCTGCGGCGCGGCAGGCGTCCCTCGCTGGCCTCGCGGGCGCTGCATCTGGTGTTGGTAATGATCGGTTCGCTGGTGGCACTGCTGGCAGGCATGGCGGTGCTGTATGCCCGTGGCGACTGGATACTGCTCGGTCTGTTGATCATCATCCTGGTGGGCATGGCCCTGGCCCTGCAGCGCTATCTGCCCGGCTATCTCAGCGAGGCCAAATTGCTGCTCAATATTGGTGCCGTGCGCGAGGGTGAACGGGTCATCTATAACGGCCTGCCGTGGCAGGTGCAGACGCTGCGTGTCTATTCCACGCTGGTCAATCCATGGCTCACCGGCGCTACCTTACGGTTGCCGTTGAGCAGCCTGACGGCGCTGGTGTCGCGCCCCTTTGATGAACGAGAGCCCTGGTTCCCGACCCGGCAGGACGACTACGTCGTATTGTCTGACGAAACTTTCGGCCGCGTGATTCTGCAAACACCGGAAACGGTGCAATTGCGTGTGGCCGGAGCGATCAAGAATTTTACCGCGCCGGGTTTTCTGGATCAGAACCCACGCAACCTCTCCCTGGACGGTTTTATGGTTGTGCTGCGTTTCGGCATCGATTACCGGCACCAGCCGGATGTGACGGAGAGCATCCGTGAACGGTTGGAATCCTATATTTTCGAACGATTACAGCGGCATCCTCTTGGAAAGCACGTGCAAAGCGTGGCGCTGGAGTTCGCCCAGGCCGGTGCCTCGTCACTTGATTTTATCGGCATTGTCAGCTGCGACAGCGCGGCGGCGGGGGCATATCTGCAGCTCAATCGCCTGTTGCAGAAGATCGCCGTCGAGGCCTGTAACGAAAACGGCTGGGTGATCCCATTCAGCCAGCTGAGCGTGCACCTGGCGCGGGAAGAGGGATAAAAAACAAGCGCAAACATGCTTGATCAAATATCCCCATGATAAAGCTTATTGCAAGAGAGACACTATATGAAAAATCGGGGATATGTCCGAGGAGCATATCCCTCATGTGCCTTTTGATTTAGGCTTTTTAGCCTTTGTCTGCATTGCCCTGCCCTTATTGCGGCTTTTGGGCGTGGCACCCTTCCGGGCAAAACTTTTTTCCTGCCCCAGCTTCGAAATACGTAGCTGTTTGCCCATTACCCAGGCTACCTTCAGGTCTTCGAAAACATCCTTGGGCATGCCTTCGGGCAGATCCACAAGGCTGTGATCGTCATGGATTTCGATGCGGCCGATGTGTTCGCTGTCGAGGCCGGCCTCGTTGGCGATGGCGCCGACGATGTTGCCCGGCTTGACCTTGTCCTTGTGGCCCACCTCCAGACGAAAGCGTTCCATGCCCGCCTCGGGCGGTCCGCTCTTTTTGGGGCGCTCTGATTTCGGTTTGCGTTTTTCCGCTCGCTCGCGTTTGTCGAGAGATTTTACGTCACGCGCCTCGGGGGTGTTGCGCTCTCTGAGCAGCAGCGGCTGGTTGCCCTGCACCATCTTGGCCAGGGCGGCGGCGATTTCCAGGGCGGGAACGTTGTGTTCCTGCTGGTAGTTCTCCATCAGCTGCACAAAGAACTCCAGATTTTCTTCGTTGAGCGTATCGCTGATGCGCTGGTTGAAACGTTCGATACGCTTGTCGTTGATAGTCTCGGTGGAGGGCAGTTCCACCTGTTCGATCTTCTGCCGCGTCGCCTTCTCGATGGTGTGCAGCATGCGTTTTTCGCGCGGCGCCACGAACAGGATGGCATCGCCCTTGCGTCCGGCACGGCCGGTACGGCCGATACGATGGGTGTAGGACTCGGTGTCGTAGGGGATGTCGTAATTGATGACGTGGGTGATGCGCTCCACGTCCAGGCCGCGGGCCACGACATCGGTGGCGACCAGGATGTCCAGCTTGCCGGACTTGAGCTGCTCCACGGTGCGCTCGCGCTGGGCCTGCACCATGTCACCGGTCAGGGCGGCGGCGGCATAGCCGCGCGCCTCCAGTTTTTCCGCCAGTTCGGCGGCGGCGTTCTTGGTGCGCACGAACACCAGCATGCCGTCGAAGGCTTCCACTTCCAGCAGGCGGGTCAGGGCGTCCAGCTTGTGCAGGCCGCTGACCATCCAGTAACGCTGGCGGATGGTCTCCGCCGTGGTCGTCTTGACCTTGATGGTGATCTGTTCCGGGTTGTTCAGGTGGCGCTCGGCGATCTTGCGGATTACCGCCGGCATGGTGGCGGAGAACAGGGCCACCTGGCGCTGCGCCGGGGTCTGCTCCAGGATCCACTCGACATCGTCGATGAAGCCCATGCGCAGCATTTCATCCGCCTCATCCAGCACCAGGGCGTTGAGGCCGTCCAGCTTGAGGGTGCCCTTGCGCATGTGGTCCATGACGCGGCCGGGGGTACCGACCACCACGTGCACGCCGCGCCTGAGCTGGCGCAGTTGGGTCTCGTAGCTTTGGCCGCCATAGATGGGCGCGACGTGGAAGCCCTTCATTTTGGCGGCATACTTCTGAAACGCCTCGGCCACCTGGATGGCCAGTTCGCGCGTCGGCGCCAGCACCAGCAGCTGCGGTGCCAGCCGCTTCAGATCGATGCGCGACAACAGCGGCAGGGCGAAGGCGGCGGTCTTGCCGGTGCCGGTCTGGGCCTGGCCGAGCACGTCCCGGCCTTGCAGCAGGTGGGGGATGGTCTCGGCCTGGATGGGTGACGGGGTTTCGTAACCGACCTCGGTCAGGGCGTCGAGCACGGAGGGGCTGAGACCCAGTTCGGCAAACGACTGGATGGAGGGGTGTGGAGCGGACATGGGGGGTACACCTTTGCGGTCTTGAGGCAATGGCGACGACCCGGGGGAGTGGTGGCTATTGCGATGAATTACAGGGGGCGCATTATATCAGAGTTTGTCGGTGTACACACTGCAACCTACTATCTACGCCTCCTTTGGTTTGATGCGTGCAAGATAAAGGGCCGTTGCTCCGGCCACGGCCAGCGGCATCACCATGAAATTCACCACGGGGATCAGGGTCAGCACCATGATGCTGGCGCCGAAACTCAGGCTGCCGATGCGGTGTTGCTCTAATATGTCACGCTGCTGATCGAAGCTGTAACCGTGATTGGCCATGGGGTAGTCGAGATACTCCTTGGCCAACAGCGAGGCGCTGAAGGCGATCCACAAAAACGGCGCCAGCAGATTCAGACCGGGGATCAAAAACAGAATCAACAGTGGAATGGCGCGCACCAGGAAATAACCCAGTTTGCGCAGCTCGTTCCAGAGCGCTGTGGGGCTATCCTTGAGCGCCTGCATCAGGGTGGTGTCGTCACCGCCGGTGGTCCCGGTGAGTTCCATCTCCACCTTCTCGGCCAGCAGGCCGTTGAAGGGGGCGCAGATGAGATTGGCCACCAGGGTGAAGGTGTAGAACATGGTCAGCAGCATGGCGACGGCGAACAGGGGCCACAGCAACCACTCCAGCCAGTCATAGCCCTGCGGCAGCAGCTCGGCCATGTAGGCGTCGAAGTAGCCGGCGCTGAGCCAGATGGCGCCGCTGAATAGGACGATATTGACCAACAGCGGGATGAGCACATAGCGACGCAGGCCGGGGCGGCGGATCAGATTGAAGCCTTTGATGGCATAGAGCGGGCCGATGAAGGGATTCATTAAATGACGATTCCTTGTGATAAATGACCTTGGCGTGCCAGCAGGGCGCTGCCGTAGGCGGCCTCTTGTTGTCGCGCCTCGAGCAAGGGCACGCCGAGCAGGCGTTGGCGCATGGTGGTCCAGGCCGGATTGCGGCTGCCGCCGCCGGCGCTGCGGACGGAGATGGGATAGGGCGCGCCCAGTTCCGCCAGCAGCTGGTAGCCCTGTTGTTCGATGCGCGCCATGCCTTCGAGCACGCCCTGGAAGAACACCACGTCGTCGTCCGGGCGGGGCGCGAGGCGCGGCGCCAATTGGCCGTCATTGAGCGGAAAACGCTCGCCCGGCGTCAGCAGCGGGTAATAGTCCAGGCCGGTGGGTTGTTCCGGCTTCAGTCGCGGCATCATCGCTTCGAGCTGTTGCTGGCTGAAGTAGTGTAATAGCACCGCACCGCCGCTGTTGGAGCCGCCGCCTACCAGCCAGCGGTCACCCAGCGGCTGGGAATAGACGCCGTGGCGGGGCGAGAAGATGGGTCGGTCGGCAATCACCTTCATCACCAGTGTCGAGCCGAGGGAGGTGACCGCCTCACCGATCCCGCTGGCGCCGGTGGCCATGAAGGCGGCGGTGCTGTCGGTGGTGCCGGCGGCGATGAGCGTTTCGGGCGGCAGGCCGAAGGCGTCGGCGACCGCTGCCGTCACGGTGCCGACCGCTGTGCCCGGGATGACAACCTTGGGCAGCAGCTCTCGCTTGACGCCCAGATCATCCAGCCAGTCGGGCCAGCACTTGCGTACGGCATCGAAGCCGAGCTTGAGGCAATTGTTTTCATCGCTGACACCCCAACGGCCGGTCAGCTTGCCGACGATCCAGTCGGCCTGGTGCAGGGCGTAGGCCGCATCCGCTCCCGGTGTCAAGTGCAGCAACTTGGCCAGGGCCGAGCTGGCGCCGTGGGCGGCGGACTCTTTGGGCGCGATCTCGGAGATGCGCCCGGCTTCCACTTGGCTGCGGCCGTCGTTGTACATCAGCGCCGGGCCGAGGGGGGCGCCCTTGCCGTCGGCCAGCAGCAGGGTGCCGGAGGTGCCGTCCACTGCGATGGCCCGCACCGAGTCGGCCGGGATCTTCTGTAGCAGTGATGCGAGTGTGTCACGCACCCCTTGCCACCACAGCTCGGCGTCCTGCTCAACCCGGGCGCCGTCGCGCTCAGGCTCGGGCAGGGCGGTGGCGGCCCGGGCCTGCAGCCGGCCATCGCGGTCGATGGCCATGGCGCGGCAGCCCGAGGTGCCCAGATCGATGCCGATGTAGAGCGGTTCCGACACTTAAGGCAGGGTTACCACGGTGGGCGGGGTCCAGTCGGGGTCACGGTGCTCGGCGATGACGCTGGTGTAGATGCCGCCGCGCACATTGAAGACGCCGGTGAGACGCATGAAGCGCGGCTCAGTGGCCGCCACCAGATCGGCGAGGATGTCATTGGTCACTTTTTCGTGAAAAGCCCCTTCGTCACGAAAGGACCACATGTAGAGCTTGAGCGCCTTCAGCTCGACGCATTTTTGGTCGGGCACATATTCGATTTTGAACGTGGCAAAATCGGGTTGGCCGGTCTTGGGGCAGAGGCAGGTGAATTCGGGTATATCGATGCGGATGGTATAATCCCGCTGCGGCATGGGATTGGCAAAGGTTTCCAGTTCTTTTGACGGCTGTGTCGACATAATCTTAGATAATACTCAAATAGTTAACGAATAGTTGTTGCTTAAAAAATACCCGCCTGGCGTCACCTTGCGGGTCTGGTATGATCGGGCAATATTTTAACGCGAAAGCGTCTCTGGATACATCTGAAGGTTAATCAACGAATGCGTCTGAAGAAGATCAAGCTGGCGGGTTTCAAATCCTTTGTCGATCCCACCACCATCCCCATGCCGAGCAATATGGTCGGCATCGTCGGCCCCAATGGCTGCGGCAAGTCCAATACCATTGATGCAGTGCGCTGGGTGATGGGGGAGAGTTCGGCCAAGAATCTGCGCGGCGACTCCATGTCGGACGTCATCTTCAACGGCTCCACGGTGCGCAAGCCGGTGGGACAGGCCTCGGTGGAGCTGATGTTCGACAACATCGACGGCCGTCTGGGCGGCGAATACGCCCAGTACAACGAGATCTCCATCAAGCGCCAGGTGACCCGCGACGGCCAGTCCAACTATTACCTCAATGGCACCAAGTGCCGCCGCCGCGACATCACCGACATCTTTCTCGGCACCGGCCTGGGGCCGCGCAGCTACGCCATCATCGAGCAGGGCACCATTTCGCGCCTGATCGAGGCCAAGCCCGAAGAGCTGCGCGTCTTTATCGAAGAGGCGGCGGGCATTTCAAAGTACAAGGAGCGGCGCCGCGAGACCGAGAATCGCATCAAGCACACGCGCGAGAATCTGGACCGCATCGATGACCTGCGCGAAGAGCTGGAAAAGCGCCTGGCCACCCTGCAGCGTCAGGCCAAGACGGCGGAAAAGTACAAAGGTTACAAAGAGGAAGAGCGCAAGCTCAAGGCCGAACTGCTGGCACTGAAGTTCGCTAACCTGGACGCCACCGTCAAGGAGCGCGACAAGCAGATCCAGGCCCAGGAGATCGCCCTGGAAGGCCAGGTGGCCGAACAGCGCGGGCTTGAATCGGCCATCGAGAGCCAGCGCGAGCAGCAGGTGGAGAGCAACGAACGATTCAACGAGGTGCAGGGGCGCTACTACGCCATCGGCTCTGAGATCGCGCGCCTGGAACAGACTATCCAACACATTAGGGATACCCGCCAGCAGCAGGAGCGGGAGCTGCGCGAGGTGGAACAGGCCTGGCGCGAGGCCACCGAGCATCTGGGCAACGACCGCGAAGCCATCGAAGACCTGAAGATGTCGCTGGAGGGGCTGGAGGAGGAGTCGCTGGTGGCGCGCGACAAGGAGGGCGAGTCCGCCGCGCTGCTGAGCAGTGCCGAAGAGGCGATGCACGCCTGGCAGCAGCAGTGGGACGAGTTCAACCAGACCTCCTCCGAACAGATCCGCCGCGCCGAGGTGGAAAAGACCCGTATCCAGCACCAGGAGCAGAGCCTGGGACAACTCAACCAGCGCATGCAGCGCATGGAGGACGAACTGGGGCTGCTGTCGCCGGGCAGTCTGGAGAGCGAGCTAGAAGAGCTGAGCCTGGGGCGCGACCAGCTGGAAGAGCAGCTGGGCCAGCTGCACCACGAGGCGGAGCAGCAGGCCGAGCAGATTCGTCATGAACGCGAACACACCCAGGCACTCGGCAGCGAGCTGGACGCCGAACGCGGCCGCCTGCAAAGCATGCAGGGGCGGCGCGCCTCGCTCGAGGCCCTGCAGCAGCAGGCCCTGGGCAAGGACAACCACAAGATCAACGAATGGCTCAAGGCCAAGGGGCTGGATACCGCCGCACGCCTGGCGCAGAACATCGGTGTCGAGTCGGGCTGGGAAAAGGCGGTGGAAACGGCCCTGGGGCTGCACCTTGAGTCGGTCTGCGTCGAGGGCATGGCGGCGGTGGCCGACGCCCTCAAGGATCTCGACAAGGGCACCTTGTCCCTGTTCGACACGAACATGGGCGCCGCCGAGGCGGAGACCGGTTCCGCCGGCACGCCGCTGCTGAGCAAGGTCGAGTCCAACTATTCCATGAACTCCTTGCTGGGCAGTGTCTATGCCGCCGAGACCCTGGAACAGGCGCTGGCGCTGCGTTCCCGGATCAAACCCTCCGAATCCATCGTCACCCGCGATGGTGTCTGGCTCGGCCGCGACTGGCTGCGCCTGTCGCGCGGCGTGGATGAAAAGGCCGGTGTGTTGCGGCGCGAGCAGGAGCTGAAGTCGCTGGAGACCGAAATCAGTGAAACCGCCGGGCGGGTGGAAGAATTGCAGGCCGGGCTGCAACAGAGTCGTTCCCGGCAACAGGCACTGGAGCGTGGCCGCGAGGAGCTGCAGGCCACCCTCAGGCAGGTGACCCAGTCCAAGGCCGGCATCGAATCCCAGTTGAGCGCGCGCCGGGAGCGCATGCAGCAGTTCCATAACCGCAAGCAGCGCCTGGCAAGTGACATCGAGGACCTGCGCCAGCAACGTCAGGGCATGGAGGAATCCCTGGCCGAAGCGCGCGCCCGTCTCGATGAGATCCTGGCCCGGACCGAAAACTTTGAGCAGACCCGCCACCAGCTACAACAGCGCCGCGATGAATTGCGCCAGCGCCTGGATCGGCACCGCCAGCAGGCGCGCGAGGATCGCGAGCGCGCCCACGAGATTGCCCTGAAACTACAATCGGTCCGCGCCCAGCTGGACGTCACCCGGCAGCGCCTGGAGCGCATGCAGAGTCAGCTTAACCATCTGGAACGCCGCCGCGAGGAGTTGCAGGCCCAGCTCCAGGGCGAGGGCGATCCGCTGGCGGAGATGAGCCTGGAATTGGAACAGAAACTGGCCACACGCCTAGGGGTGGAAGAGGAATTGCAACAGGCCCGCCGCGCCATGGAAGAGGTCGACCACACCATGCGCGAACTGGCCGATGAGCGTAACCAGGCCGAACAGCGTTCTCAGGAGATCCGCTCCAAGCTGGAAAAACTGCGCATGGCCAGCCAGGAATTCCGCGTCCGCAGTCAGACCGTGCAGGAGCAGTTCGCCGAGACCGGTTTTGTCATGGAAGAGGTCAGCCAAAGCCTGCCGGAATAGGCCGACGAAGCGCAGTGGCAGGAGCAGGTTAATGAGATCGGCCAACGCATCCAGCGCCTCGGCGCCATCAACCTGGCCGCCATCGAGGAGTTCGAGGAACAGTCCGAGCGCAAGAATTATCTCGATCGGCAGAACGCCGACCTGATCGACGCCCTGACCACGCTGGAGAACGCCATCCGCAAGATCGACAAGGAGACCCGCACCCGTTTCAAGGATACCTTCGATAAGGTCAACGCCGGTGTCAAAGAGCTGTTCCCGCGCCTGTTCGGCGGCGGCCACGCCTATCTTGAACTGACCGGCGAAGACCTGCTCGACACCGGCGTGACGGTGATGGCGCGCCCGCCCGGCAAGCGCAACTCCAGCATTCACTTGCTGTCGGGGGGCGAGAAGGCGCTTACCGCCGTCGCCCTGGTGTTCTCCATCTTCCAGCTCAATCCGGCGCCGTTCTGCATGCTGGACGAGGTGGACGCGCCGCTGGATGAGGCCAACGTCGGGCGTTTTTGTAATATGGTGAAGGAGATGTCGGAAAAGGTGCAGTTCATCTTCATCACCCACAACAAGACCACCATGGAGATGTCCGATCATCTCGCCGGCGTCACCATGCACGAGCCGGGCGTATCACGCATGGTGGCCGTAGACGTGGACGAAGCGGTGCGCATGGTCGGTTAATACCGCAAGCAAACGGAAAGGGGCAGATGGATTCGTTACTCATCGTTCTGATTGTCATCGGGGTGATCATGATCCTGGCCGGCATCGCCAGGCTGCGCAGCAAGCGCCGCCATGCTTGGGGCGACATCGATCACAGCGTGCTGTTTTCGAAATCCGGACATGGACGGGAAGCTGCGGTTGACCTGGATACTGCCGGGATAGCGTCGGTTGAAAACCGAGCGGCGGACGACGCCGGGTTGGACCAGGATGAGTTGCAGCAGTTGAACCGGTTCGTGGTCGACGAGGGATTGGACGATAACAAGCCATCGGCGGAATCCTTCGAAATCAAGCTGGACGCCGACGATGCCCGCGCGCACGAGCGCCGGCCGCCGGCCGCCGTTGCCCCCGGGCGACCCCGTTCGATTCTCGGCAAACTGCGCCGTGGTCATGACGCCGGGGAGGCCCCTGTCGAGGACGGCGCGGCGCAGAGGACGGGGCACAAAGAGGACGCGCCGGACAAGGTCGTCGTCCTCAACGTCATGGCGCCGCCGGGGCAGCACTTCGTCGGCTCGGCGCTGATCGAGACCATCGAGAGCTGCGGTCTGCGCTATGGTGACATGCAGTTCTTCCAATATTTGCAAGACGACGCACCCTTGTTCGGTCTGGTGAACATGGTCAAGCCCGGTGTGTTCGATCTTGAGAATGTAGATCAACTCTCCACGCCCGGCGTGAGTCTGTTCATCCAGATGCCTAACGCTGCCGTCAGCGGTCTGGCCGCCTTTGACACCATGCTTGTCACTGCTCAAGAACTGGCACAGAAGCTGGGCGGTGAATTGCGTGATGAAACCCGTAGCGTACTGACCCATTCGGCCATTGACCATATTCGCCAGCAGCTCGCCGAATACGATTGCAAATGGCTGGCCAGTGCCTGAACCCTAAGCCGGTCTGCGGCGATGCTGATTATTGAAACTGACGCCGACATGCGCGCCCTGGGGGCGCGGTTGGCGCGTGCCTGTCCGCCGCGCTGTGTGATCTATCTGCTCGGCGAACTGGGGGCGGGCAAGTCGACCCTGGCGCGCGGTTTTCTGCAGACTCTCGGCCATGAAGGGGCGGTGCGCAGTCCCACGTATACCCTGGTCGAGCCCTACGACCTGCCGCAACGGTGGGTCTATCATCTGGACCTGTATCGTCTGGCCGACCCGGAGGAACTGGAATTCCTGGGCCTGCGCGACTGGCTGGACCGGGATGCGATTTTGCTGGTGGAATGGCCGCAAAAGGGCGCAGGGGTGTTGCCGAGCGCCGATCTGGTGGTCGACATTCGTTACGCCGGCACGGCCAGGCGGGTGGGTCTGACAGCGATGAGTGATACCGGGAAGCAGTGCATCGAAAAATCAGACGAACTGACCTAAAGTTATGACAGTCCCTGACGAAAAAACAACGGTAAAGCACGTGTAATTTGTCTTTTTTCTAGGAAAGTCTTGTATCTTTCTGGAAAATATGAGAAAAAACACAGTATTATTTTGAGGGGTCATCCGGTGCCTCAAGAAATAACAACAAAGGGGTTGGAGTCATGCGGCGTTTAATCTATCTGCTACTACTCTGCCTGCTGCCGACCACCGCGGGTTGGGCAGCAAATACTCTGAATTTCAATAGCCTACGTATAGGTCACTATGACGATCATGCCAGGGTGGTGGTCGATCTCAGCGGCCCGATCAAGTACAAGTACTTCCCTCTTTCCCGCCCGGACCGCTTCGTGGTCGACCTGCTCGACGTCATCGGCACGGGCACCCGGCCCGCCTTGGATTTCGCCGGTACCGCTATCAAGAATCTGCGCACCGGCATCCGCAAAGGTACCGACCTGCGTCTGGTGTTTGAGCTGGAAGGGGCGCCCAAGGCCGATATCTATCTCCTGAAACCGGCGGCCGACAGTGGCCATCGGCTGGTGATCGAAGTGGCCGGCGGGGTGCCGAAACGCATTGCCAAGGCGCCCGAGCCGGTGACACCGGCCGCCGTTCCGCAGGTCAAAAAAGAGGTGGTCGTGGCGCCGCAAAGCCGCGACATCATCGTCGCCATCGATGCCGGTCACGGCGGTATCGACCCGGGTGCCAAGGGGCGTAAGGGGACCCAGGAAAAGGATGTGGTGCTGGCCATCGCCCGCAAGCTGGAGAAGCTGGTCGAACAGGAAGAGGGTATGCGGCCGCTGATGATTCGCGACGGCGACTATTTTATCAAGCTGAGCGATCGCAAGGAGAAGGCGCGTCGCAATAAGGCCGACATCTTAATCTCTATTCACGCCGATGCCTTTGCCGATCCGCGCGCCAAGGGCGCCTCGGTATACGCCCTGTCCCAGAGTGGCGCCACCAGTGAGGCGGCCAAGCTGTTGGCCAATCGTGAGAATGCTTCGGACCTGGTGGGTGGCGTCACCCTGGACGACAAGGACGACATGCTCGCCTCTGTGCTGCTGGATCTGTCTCAAAGCGCTACCATCGAGGACAGTCTGGATGTGGCTTCCCGCATTCTGAAAGGTCTGCGGGGAGTCGCCAGGATCCACAAGCACCAGGTTCAGCAGGCCGGTTTTGCGGTGTTGAAGTCGCCCGATATTCCCTCGATCCTGGTGGAAACCGCCTTCATCTCCAATCCGACCGAAGAACGCAACCTGCGTTCCGGTCGCTATCAGCAACAGCTGGCGAGGGCGATGATGGCAGGCATCCGCAGCTATTTCATCTCCAACCCGCCGCCCGGCACCCGCATCGCGGCGCAGGAACACGTCATCCGGCGTGGCGAGACCCTCTCCGAGATCGCCTCGCGCTATCATGTCAGCCTGGATACCCTGCGGTTGGCCAACCAGCTCAAGTCCGACAGCCTGCGTATCGGCCAGGTGCTGCACATACCCACCAGCGACAGTTAATTCCGTCCTGCTGAAAGCGCAGGCCGCTTCCCGTATAATCACGGCCTTCTTCCAGCAAGTCTGTGTGATTCCATCGTGAAACGAGTTCAGCCTCTCTCCAGCCATCTCGCCAACCAGATCGCCGCCGGAGAGGTGGTCGAGCGCCCCTCATCCGTAGTCAAGGAGCTGATCGAAAACAGCCTGGACGCCGGCGCCACCCGGATCGACCTGGAGATCGAGAAGGGCGGCGTCGCCCTGATCCGCGTGCGCGATAACGGCGCGGGGATTCATCCGGACGATCTGGCGCTGGCCCTGAGCCGGCACGCCACCAGCAAGATCAGCAGCTTCGACGACCTGAGCCATGTCGCCAGCCTCGGCTTTCGCGGCGAGGCCCTGCCCAGCATTGCCTCGGTGTCGCGCCTGCGGCTGGTGTCGCGCTTTCAGGATGCGGAGCAGGGGCGGCAGATCGCGGTTAACGGCGGCGACAGCGATGTCAAGGTCCAGCCTGTGGCTCATCCCGTCGGCACCACCATCGAGGTGCGCGACCTGTTCTTCAATACCCCGGCGCGACGCAAGTTTTTGCGCACCGAGCGCACCGAATTCAAACACCTGGAGGACGTGGTGCGGCGCATCGGTCTGAGCCGCTTCGACGTTGGCATCAGCCTGATGCATGAGCAAAAGCAAGTGCATCAATGGCGTGCCGCCAGTGATCAGGCGGGGCACCGGCGCCGCATCGCCGCCATTTGCGGCAAGCCGTTCGTGGAGCAATCGGCCGAGATCGATTTCGAGCGCGGCGGATTGAGATTATGGGGTTGGGTCGGGCTCCCCACCTTTTCCCGCAGCCAAGCCGACCTGCAGTATTTCTATGTCAACGGCCGCATGGTCAAGGACAAGCTCATCGCCCATGCGGTGCGCAAGGCCTATCAGGACGTGATGTATCACGGCCGCCAGCCCGCCTTCGTGCTCTATCTGGAGCTGCCCGCCGCATAGGTGGACGTGAACGTGCATCCCACCAAACACGAGGTGCGCTTTCGCGAAGGCCGCACGGTGCATGATTTCCTGTTTTCCAGCCTGCACCACTCCCTGGCCGATTTGCGTCCGGGCGATGAGACGCCGCAATTCGAATCGCAACCCGCCATGGACAATGAGTCAGGGCAGGCGGGTAATCCGGGTGATTTCTTTTCCCCCCGGCTGCGCCGGACCGGCGCGCCGGCGCCACGCCAGCACGGTTTTGCCTTGGGCGTTCAGGAGGGGCGGGCCGCCTATGAGGGGATGCGTGCCCTGGCGGCGAGCGCCGTCGCCGAGATGTCCGGGCCGACAGCGGCGGAGACACCGCCACTGGGCTTCGCTTTGGCGCAACTACACGGCATTTACATCCTGGCGCAAAACGAAAAGGGGCTGGTGCTGGTGGACATGCACGCCGCCCACGAACGTATCACCTACGAGCGTATGAAACAGTCCTGGGGGGAGGAGGGGATACGCTCACAACCCCTGCTGGTGCCCGAATCCATAATGGTCAATGCCGGCGAGGCGCAGCTGGCGGAAGAACATGGCGAGTTTCTGCATGGGCTTGGTTTTGAACTCGACCGCATCGGTCCCGAAACCCTGGTCATCCGCGCCGTGCCGGCCCTGTTGAGAAACGCCGATGCCAAAACCCTGGTCAATGACGTCCTCTCGGACCTGGCCGTGGTGGGGGAAAGTACCCGCATCCAGGAGCGCTGCAACGAGATCCTGGCCACCATGGCCTGCCACGGTTCGGTGCGCGCCAGCCGCCAGTTGACCCTTCCAGAGATGAACGCCCTGCTGCGTGACATGGAGCGCACCGAGCGCAGCGGCCAGTGCAATCATGGCCGTCCCACCTGGGTGCAATTGACCCTGGAGGATCTGGACAAGCAATTCCTGCGTGGACGTTAGTGCGAGTGGCCGTGGCGTTCGGTGGTGTTGGCTGACAGGCGCCGGCGCAGCATCCTGGCCAGCGAAAACAGGGCGGCGACCAGCAGCACGGCGCCCGACAGGTATACCAGCCATGCCGGCAGCCAGTCATCCGCGGCGCTTACCTGGGCGTGGACATCAATACCATAAGCCTGCAGCAGGGCATCGGTGAGCAGGCCGAAGCCGATACTGCTGATGGCAATGCCCGCCAGATAGGCGGTCAGCACATGTCTGCCCATTTCCTGATTAATGATGCCTATGGTGGCGATATTGGTGGCCGGTCCTGCCAACAGGAAGACCAATACCGTGCCGGGAGAGACGCCGGAGATCAGCAGGGCGGCGGCAATGGGGGTGGAGGCGGTGGCGCAGATGTAGGTGGGAATGCCCACCAGCAGCATCAGCAGCATGGCCGGCAGGCCGCTGCCCCAATCGGCCAGCAGCATGGGCGGGGCGAAGGTTTGCATCAGCGCCGCCAGCAGCAGGCCGAAGGTCAGCCACAGCACCAGGTCGTCCACCATGTCGACCAGGCCGTAACGCAGGCCACCCAGGGTCTGGGCGGCAATCCCCTGCTGCGGTTTCGACCGGGTGTCGCAGCGTCTCCCCGTGCAACAATGGGTCTCGCTGTGTAAGTCCTCGAAGATAGCGAGCATGTCGCCTTCCCCTGGGGCGGCGGCCGTGGAGCGATCCTTGTTGGTGCTGAAGAATAGCGTCAGGAGGCCGGTGAAGATGGCGCTGCCGATGGCGGTGAGCGGCCGGATCACCGCCATTACCGGCCCCAGCAGGGCGTAGGAGAGGGCGATGGAGTCCACCCCGGTCTCCGGTGTGGCGATCAGAAAGGAGACGGTAGAGCTGCGCGAGGCGCCGTTGCGGCGCAGGCCGGTGGCGGCGGGCAGCACCCCGCAGGAGCACAAAGGTAAAGGGGCGCCGATGAGGGCGGCCTTGGTGACCGGCCAGACCCCATTGCCGCCGAGCCAGCGGTTGACCAACCCCTCCGGCAGCCAGGCCCTGATCAGACCCGCACAAACGAAGCCGAACAGCAGCCAGGGCGCCGCCTCGAGGAAGATTTCGGCAAGATTTTC
>JASBUE010000282.1 GCA_030148045.1 Candidatus Tenderia sp. | reverse complement strand
GCGCAGGTTGAGACGCCGCCAGCGCGTCAGGTGTTGGCGCCATTCATCGGCCATCTCCGACAACACATCGATGCGGACGCGCACATCCTCGCTGCGTTTACTGTCGTGGGTCGAGGTCGTCACCATGCCGTCTGGCCAGTGCTGTAACCGCTGCCGGTTTTCTTCATGAAAAGCCGCCGTCGTGACGCCGAAGACGCGGGGATCAAAACCCACATCGTTGAGCGACACCAGGCGGTTATAGCTGTAGAAGGCCGTATCCTCCATCCCCTTTGCCGTGACGGGGGCGGTATATTGCTGGAAACGCTGGACGAACTGGATGACTTTCTGGTGTATATCCGTGCCGTGGTGCTCCAGCCGCAACAGGTCGTGAATGAAATCGAAGATCAGTACCTAGGTGGCGGGATTGCGTCTTTTCGCCTGGGCCACCGCCCAGCGTAGGTGGCGCCGGTCCACATCACTGATGTGCGTGGCGGTGATGTAGGTGCGATAGACAGGAAAACAGGCCACGATTTCGGCCAAGGCCTCACGCAACCCGTGCAGGGTAAAATCGCGTGTATGGCGGTCGGCCTGGGCGATACCGCCGAGCAGGTTGGCGAGCATGTTCAGCTCGCCTGAAAGCGAGCTCTTGATGATCAACTTTTTGCATTGATAGAGCAGAGTGTCGAAATCAGCCATGCCATGGCTGACGCCGACATAGACCCGGCTGAGCCGGGTTTCATTGTCCGGATGAACAAACAGTCCGTTGAGTAACTGGGCGGTCTCATAGCCGGTAGTGCCGGCCACCGGCCACTCGCCAGGCAGACGCTCATGACCGGCCAATACCTTTTCAATAATCACATAAAAAGGGTGATGGCCTTGTTTCTCATTGTCAGTGCGTGCATCGTCCACCATTTGCCGCAGGTCGTTACAGTATTTGAGGGGATCAAACAGGCCGTCCAGGTGATCGATGCGCAGCCCTTGAATCTGGTCGGCGCTGATCAATTGCCGGATAAGACGATGCGTGACCCGGAATACTTCCGGATTTGCCACCCGCAACCCCGCCAGGTCGTTGATATCGAAAAAACGACGATAGTTGATTTCGTCCGCGGCCACCTGCCAGTAGGCCAGCCGGTAGGCCTGCTCTTCGAGCAGGCGATGGAGTGCGTCGAAGCTGTCCGGTTGTCCCGGCGTACCCTTGAAGTATTCAAGCGTCTGATCGATCCGGTCGCCAAGTTGCGGGTGTTGCCGGCATAAATCGGCCAGACGCTGCTTGCATGCGAATGTTCCCTGGCGTCGGCGCTGACGCCGGACCGGTGACAGTTCGGCGCGGCGCGGGATCGCCCGGCAGAGCTCGATGATGGACCGGAGCTTATTCAATATCTCTAGCGCCGGTATGGGTGCGCTGTCCAGGCGCTGTTCCAACACGCTCAGGATCTGCGGATACGTGCGCGGATCGAGTGGAAATAAATGTTCATAGTAGCGCACGCTGAAGGCGCCGCCTTGCCGGTCAAACTCGGGCGTCAACGCACCGCTCTCCAGCACTGTGCCGTAATGATCCCCCAGAAAGGGCAGCAGCACCTTGTTATGTAAGGCGGCCTTGGCGGGGTGCCAGTCGATATCGAAGTAGGAGGCATAGTAAGAGGCCTCACCGTTTTCCAGCACGTCCAGCCACCAGCCATTGTCATCGCCGCCGACGCCCATGTGGTTCGGCACGATGTCCAGAATCTGCCCCATACCGTGTTGCCGCAATGCCGTGACCAATTCGTCGAAGTCGGCGGCGTCGCCGATTTCCGGATTCAAAGCGTTATGGTCGACGATGTCATAGCCGTGCCGGCTGCCGGCCCGGGCTTTGAGATAGGGCGATGCGTAGACATGGCTGACGCCGAGCTGCTGTAGATAGGGGATGATGCGTGTGGCATCGGCAAAGGTGAAGTCACGATTGAACTGGAGGCGATAGGTGGCGGTCGGTGGCGCGGGTGGTTTCATGTGCCGCTTCCCTGCGTATCCAGATACCAGTCCACCGACCAGGGGGGTAAGCGGATGTTGTCTGCGTCTCGATCTGCTTCGGGGTGGGTGGTGTAAAAGCACTGTCCCGGCGGCATGGGCACGTCGGCAAGCGGTTCGTCCCCCAGGTTGATCAGTAATGAAAGCCGGGCGCCGTCCCCCAGGATCCACCAGGCGGATAGGCCGGTGTCCCCGATTCGGCTGCATTCCTTCGCTTGCTCGCCCATGCCGTGGAGCCGCGGTGTTACATTGCGCCGCCTGGCATCGAGTAGCTCAGCGTGCAGCGTCAGCCATTGTTGGTGTTGCGGCTGATCACAGGCGTGCCAGTCGAGCACGGCCTGGGCGAAGGTCTCTTTGGCCATCGGGTCCGGAATGCGTTTGCGTGCCGCGGGATCTCTGAATTCTGCGAATCGGGCGAACTCTTTGCGCCGGCCCTCGACCACCTTATCCGCCAGGTCCGGGCCGAAGTCGCAAAAGAAGGGAAATGGCTGGCGGCTGCCCCATTCTTGCCCCATAAACAGCAGCGGCGGGGCGGGGGCCAGGAGCAACACGGCCAACGCCGCACGTAACTTGACCGGGGCGGTGAGCGAGTTGATGCGTTCGCCGAAGGCCCGGTTGCCGATCTGGTCGTGATTCTGCAGAAACGAAACGAAGGCGGTGGGTGGCAGGTGGGCGCTGGGTTCGCCGCGCGGGTGATTGTCCCGATAGGGGGAGCATTCCCCCTGATACGCGAAACCATCGCTCAGGCAGCGCGCCAGGTGGTGCAGCGGGTCGTCGTAATCCCTGTAATAACCACTGTGTTCATCGGTGAGCAATACGTGGAATGCATGATGGATGTCGTCATTCCATTGTGCCACATACCATTTGGGTGTTTGCCGTGCACTGCGCGCCAGATAATGGGCGGCATTGTGGTCGTTTTCCAACACCAGGTGAATATGCCGCCGGTCACCGAAATGAGAGTCGACGCGTTCGGCCAGTTCGGTGAGAATGTCCGGCTGCGAATCGTCTATGATGGCGTGGACGGCGTCGAAGCGCAGGCCATCCAAATGATACTCCTCCAACCAATATAGTGCATTGTGGATGAAGAATTCGCGCACCCATTTACTTTGCTCCCCGTCATAGTTGATGGCCGCGCCCCAGGGGGTGTGATGGCGCCGGCTGAAAAAGTGCGGCGCATAGGCATGCAGGTAATTGCCCTCGGGGCCGAAATGGTTGTAGACCACGTCGAGAAAAACCATCAGCCCGCATGCATGGGCGGCATCGATCAGCGCCTTCATCGTTTCGGGGCGGCCGTACCGGCTGTCGGGGGCGAATAGGTAGGTCCCGTCATAGCCCCAGTTGTGGCTGCCGGGGAAGTCCGCCACCGGCATAAGCTCGATCGCCGTAATGCCCAGTTTTGCCAGATAGTCGAGTTTTTCCCGGGCGGCGGCAAAGCTTCCATGCGGGGTGAAGCTGCCCACATGCGTTTCATAGATCACCGCCTCTTCCCAGGGACGCCCCCGCCACGCCGTATCGCTCCATTGCCAGCCCCCCGGGTCGATCACTTCACTGGGGCCATGCACGTCTTCAGGCTGAAAACGCGAGGCGGGATCGGGCAGCCGCAGCTCGTTATCAATCGCGAAACGATAATAACTGCCGGGACCGGCCTGATCGCTCACACACTCGAACCAACCGTCATCCACGCCCGTCATGGGAAATACGGTGGTGTTCTCCGCGCCGCCCAGGCAGAGATCGACGCGCTGCGCCGCCGGGGCCCACAGGCGGAAGCGTACGCGCCCGTCGTCAAGCAGTTGTGTACCGAAGGGCATGGAGTGTTCACGTATTACTGTTTGCATTGTCTTTGGGCCGGTTCTTTATCGCCGGGGCGCAATTCGTGGGTAATAGCCGGCCTCTCGGCAATATTTGCGATGCCGCCGTGGCGGATTCGGGGTCCGAGCTGCGTGTTCATCAGTCAATAGGGGCACCCTTTAGTACGTTATTCTCGCATCCTGTCATCCATTGCGGTTGCCGCCGCCATGCAGGCTCAACGTCAGTGTGTGCAATGTCTGCCCCGGCATCATTGAAAATTGTCAATCCACGACAAGCGCATAGCTGTTATAAATTGACCATGCGGGCCCTTAATCAGATTCTGGTCGAAATGGACGGTTCCGATCCATGCGGGGCAACGGTGATGCCGACCGCCGCAT
>JASBUE010000276.1 GCA_030148045.1 Candidatus Tenderia sp. | reverse complement strand
CTCGGCCAGGGCGGGGGCGTCGTCGATGGGCTTGAGGCGGACGCCATACTTTTGCGGTTCGGCGACGATGGCGGAGATCGCCAGCAGCTTGGGCACATAGCCCTCGGTTTCGCGCGGCAGCCGCAGGTCCCAGAAGCTGGTGCCCTTGCCGCGGCGCCTGTTGTCGCGCACGGCCCTGGAGACGGTGCCCTCGCCCGAGTTGTAGGCGGCCAGGGCCAGCAGCCAGTCGCCGTCGAAGCGCTTGTGCAGCGCCTCCAGGTAATCCAGTGCGGCCGTGGTGGCGGCGCGGACGTCGCGGCGGCCGTCGTACCACCAGTCGATCTTCAGTCAATAGCGGCGCGCGGTGCCGGGGATGAACTGCCACAGCCCGGCGGCGCGGCCGTGGGAGTAGGCGAAGGGTTGGAAGGCGCTTTCCACCACCGGCAGCAGGGCCAGTTCCAGCGGCATGCCGCGCGCTTCCACCTGTTCGACGATGTGATGGAGGTAGGGTTCGGCACGGTCAAAGGTGCGGTCCAGATAGCGCTGGTGTTTGGCGTACCAGTCGCGGTGGGCCGTGACCCCCACATGGTCCCGGTCGGGTAGGCCAAAGCCGTGGCGCAGGCGCTGCCAGATGTCATCCGCAGCGGCACCGCTGTCGTCTTTCGCGCTGGTTTCGACAATGCTGTCGAGCACCGCCTGTTCCAACGCGTCGTCATCCGCGGCGCCGCCAAGCTGGGGAAAATCATTCTCTTGTTCGTGCGGCGCAGCCGGCGGCTCTTC
Source organism: Candidatus Tenderia sp. (assembly GCA_030148045.1). GTDB lineage: Bacteria > Pseudomonadota > Gammaproteobacteria > Tenderiales > Tenderiaceae > Tenderia. The sequence continues at coordinate 1,829 of JASBUE010000276.1, read as the reverse complement.
CTGGCTGGCGGCATCCAGGGATTCCTCCAGCAGGGCCAGTTCTTCCGCGTGATGAACGGCGTTTTCGCGTGCCGCGGTGACGGAGTCGAATTCCTCGATATTGTCGGCGGCGGGCGCCTCGGGCGGTTGCGGCCTTGCGGCGTTCTGGAAACCGCTGCCGGTGGCGCAACCGGCCAGGAGCAGGGTCAGGGCTGTGGGTAGGAGCGTATCGGTGAGCGGGCGTCTGCGAATCTTCATTGTTGTTCTGTTTCTGTTCCTACGTGTTGTTGTGGGCACAGTATAACGGCCCTAGTTGAATGTGTCTTTCCAGTAACGCAGCACCTTGAATACCTCGGCCGGACCGGCCAGCTGTTTGCCGGCGAAGTTTTCCGCGCTGACAACCACCGCCTCCTGGTCACAGCGCAGGAAGGGGTTAGTAGCCAATTCCAGCTCCAGCGTCGAGGGCAGGGTGGCTTGTCCCTGGCGGCGCTTTTGCTCTTCCGCCTCGCGGCGTTTCCGGATTGCAGTGTTGCCGGGTTCCACCGTCTGCGCAAAGCGGAGATTGGCGAGGGTGTATTCGTGTGCACAGTGGATATGGGTAGCTATCGGCAGCCGCCTTATTTTATTCAGCGATGCATACAGTTGAGCGGCGGTGCCGCCGAGCAGCCGGCCGCAGCAGGCGCCGAACAGGGTGTCGCCGCAGAACAGGGCCCCATGGCCGACAAAGGCGATGTGGCCGGCGCTGTGGCCCGGTACCGCCATGACGTCCAGTTGTAGGTCGTCGAGCGTGATGATGTCGCCCTCGGCGCAGGGGTGGTTGACCCCGGCGATCTGTTCGCCGGCCGGTCCGAAGACTGGAACATTATACTGATCGAGCAGCAACTCGATGCCGTTGATATGGTCCCAATGGTGGTGGGTGATGAGGATGGCGGCCAGCTCCAGTTGTTGCCGCTGCAATATCTGCAGCACCGGGGCGGCATCACCGGGATCAACCACCGCCGCCCGGCGGTCGCCAAACCGGATCAGCCAGATATAATTGTCCGCAAAGGCGGGAATGGGGTGCATCGAGACCATGACGCACATGCTGACAAGCATCGGGGTGGAGGTCAATCCGCCCGTACCAAGGGGGATGCATGATAGAAGGGCTAAAACGCTGCCAGATCAACGATATTCGCGGGGATTTGCGCCGCTGGTATAAGCGGCCGTTGGGGCAGGCCTTGTTGCAGCGGGAGCGGGAACATCTTGACACCATTCTGCCCACCCTGTTCGGCTATCACATCGTCCAGGTCGGCTGTCTGCCGGGGGATGACCTGCTGGCCAGCAGCCGTATCACCAACAAGGTGTTGTTCGACGCCGACAGCGGCGGCGAGAGCTTGGCGCCGATGGCCTATGCCTACCCGGACGCCATGCCCATCGAGTCCGGCAGTGTGGATGTGGTATTGCTGCCCCACACGCTGGAGTTCGAGCGGCAACCGCAACAGATCCTGCGCGAGGCCGACCGCATTCTGATTCCCGAAGGGCATGTGGTGGTGCTGGGCTTCAATCCCTGGAGCCTGTGGGGCATCTGGCGCTTGTGTCGTTGCCGCGGCGGCAAGGCGCCCTGGCGCGGCGATTTCCTCTCGCTTATTCGGATCAAGGACTGGATGGCTCTGCTGGGCTTTGACGTGGTGCTGGTGCGGCGCTATTTTTATCGCCCGCCGATCCAGCGCAGCGGGGTGTTGAAAAAACTCGCCTTCATGGAAAAACTGGGCGCCAGGCTGTGGCCGCGGTTGTCCGGAGCCTATATCCTGTTGGCCAGGAAGCGGGTTGCCACCCTGACCCCTGTCCGGCCGCGCTGGCGGCCGCGCCGC
>JASBUE010000243.1 GCA_030148045.1 Candidatus Tenderia sp. | reverse complement strand
GGCCTTCATGAACGGCCCCAATCAGGGCGCGGATGTGTTCATTCCCATGGAGTGGGTCATCGGCGGCCAGGCGCGCGTGGGGCAAGGCTGGCGCATGTTGATGGAATCACTGGCCGCCGGGCGTTCCATCTCCCTGCCGGCCTTGAGCGTGGGGGCAGGCAAGCTCGCCTCACGCGCCACCGGCGCCTATTCCCGCATCCGCAAGCAATTCAACACCCCTATCGGCAAATTCGAAGGGGTGGAGGAAGTGCTGGCGCTCATCGCCGCCAACACCTACCTGATGGACGCGGCGCGGGTCATAACCGCCGGCGCCGTGGACCTGGGCGAGAAACCCTCGGTAGTCTCGGCCATTGCCAAGTACCACATGACCGAACGCATGCGCAGAGTGGTTAACGACGCCATGGACGTGCAGGGCGGCAGCGGCATCTGCATGGGGCCGCGCAACTATCTGGCGCGGGTGTATCAGTCCATCCCCATCAGCATCACCGTGGAGGGGGCTAATATTCTTACCCGCATCATGATCATCTTCGGCCAGGGGGCGATCCGTTGCCATCCTTACATTCTCAAAGAGATGGAGGCGGCCCAGGACCTGCAAGGCGGCGCTGTCACTTTCGACAAGGCCTTCATCGGCCATATCGGTTTTACTCTCAGCAACGCCGCGCGCAGCTTCTGGCTGGGACTGACCGGGGCGCGCTTCCAATTGGCGCCCAAGGCCGGACCGGAACGCTATTACTATCAGCAGACCACGCGCATGAGCGCCGCCTTCGCCCTGGTGGCGGACGTCGTCATGCTGACCTTGGGTGGCGCGGTAAAACGCAAAGAGAAATTGTCCGGCCGCCTGGCCGACATGTTGAGTCAGTTGTATCTGATCTCGGCCTGCCTCAAGCGCTTTCATGATGACGAGAGCCCGCGCGAAGACTTGCCATTGCTGCAATGGGCTTGCGATGATGCCCTGTACCAGATGCAGGAGAGCCTGCGTGGCCTGTTGCGCAACCTGCCCATGCGGCCCCTGGCGATCCTGCTGCGCTTCATGATCATGCCCTGGGGCAAGAGCTATCACCTGCCGGCGGACCGGCTCGGCCATCAGGCGGCGAGTCTGTTGCTGTCGCCCTCAGAGGCGCGTGACCGATTGACCCAGGGCATCTTCGTGCCCGCCAGCGACGACGAACCGCTGGGGCGTTTGGAGTCCGCGCTGCGCAAAGTGATTGATGCCGAATCCGTGGAGCGCATGCTGCATTCCGCCGTGAAAAGCGGCAAGCTGAGCAAAACAAGAGAGGACGAGCTGGTCGACCGCGGCCTGGCCGCCGGGGTGATCGAGCCGCAGGCGGCTGAATTGCTCAAGGCCGCCATCGCGGCGCGGCGCGAGGTTATCAAGGTCGACGATTTCAGGCCGGACTATTGGGAGTCATCACATGGCGACACGAAATAAAGAAGGAAGACCGGTATTTATCGTGGACGGCGCCCGCACGCCTTTTTTCAAGGCGACGGGCAGGCCGGGCCCGTTCAGGGCCTCCGATCTGGCCGTGGCGGCGGGACGGCCGCTGCTGGCACGGCATGCATTCGAAGCGGAGAACCTGGACGAGGTGATCCTGGGCTGTGTCATGCCCGGCCCGGACGAGGTCAACATCGGCCGGGTGGTGGCACTGCGGCTGGGCTGCGGCAAAGCGGTGCCCGCCTGGACAGTGCAACGCAACTGCGCCTCGGGCATGCAGGCACTGGACTGCGCCTATGGCAACATCGCCAGCGGCCGTTCCAACCTGGTGTTGGCGGGCGGCACCGAGGCCATGAGCCATGCGCCGGTGCTGCTGAACGAGAAGATGGTGGCCTGGCTGGCCGACTGGTCCAAGGCAAAGAGCATCGGCCAGAAACTCCAGGTCCTGAGCAAACTGCGTGGTGGGCATTTGAAACCTATCATTGGCCTGCTGCGCGGCCTCACCGATCCGGTGGTAGGGCTCTCCATGGGGCAGACCGCCGAGATCCTGGCGCACAAGTTCAAGATCGATCGCGAGACCATGGACGCCTACGCCGTGGAGAGTCATCGCCGTCTGGCCAAGGCCCAGGACGAGGGGCGGCTGGAAGAGATCGAGGCCGTCTACGACAATCGCGGTAATCACCATCTGCACGACACCGGCCTGCGCCGCGACACCAGTATGACCAGCCTGGCCAGGCTGAAACCGGTCTTCGACCACCCCTTCGGCCGCGTCACCGCCGGCAACAGCGCCCAGGTCACCGACGGCGCCGCCCTGCTGATCCTGGCCAGCGAGGAGGCGGTGAAGCAGTATTCACTGCCGGTCATGGGACGCATCGTCGACAGCGAGTGGGCCGGTCTGGAACCGAGCCAGATGGGGCTGGGGCCGGTGCACGCCATGACGCCCATCATGAAACGCAAGCGCTGGAAACCGGACAGCATCGACTACTGGGAGATCAACGAGGCCTTCGCCACCCAGGTGCTGGCCTGTCTCGAGGCCTGGAAGGACAAGGACTACTGCAGCAGCGAGCTGAACATGCGCAATGCCATGGGCGAGATCGATCGCGGCCGCCTCAACGTAGACGGCGGCAGCGTCAGTCTGGGCCATCCGGTAGGCGCCAGCGGCGCGCGCATCGTGCTGCATCTGCTGCACGTGCTGGAGCGCAACAAGGCCAAGCGCGGCATGGCCAGCCTCTGCATCGGCGGCGGGCAGGGCGGCGCCATGGCCGTGGAACGGGAGGGCTGAGATCGTGACAGCACAAAAACCAGAATACCAACACTGGCGCCTGGAGCGCGACGAGCACGACATCGCCTGGCTCTATGCCGACAAGGCAAATGCTGCGGCCAACAACCTCTCCAAGGCGGTGCTGGAAGAGCTGTATGACATTCTCAGCCGGTTCAAGGACGACCGGCCCCAGGGGCTGGTGATCCTGTCGGCCAAGGCCAGCGGTTTCATCGCCGGCGCCGACATCAACGAATTCACCACCCTGAGCGGACAGAAGGATGCCGAGGACCTGATCGGCCGTGGTCAGGCGGTCTTGGACCGGCTCGCCGCCCTCGACATGCCCACGGTGGCGCTGATCCACGGCTTCTGCCTCGGCGGCGGCCTGGAGCTGGCGCTGGCCTGCCGTTACCGCATCGCCGACGAGGCCCCCAAGACCAAGCTGGGGCTGCCCGAGGTCAACCTGGGCATCCACCCCGGCTTCGGCGGCACCGTGCGCCTGCCGCCTTTGATGGGGGCGCCCGCAGCCATGGACATGATGCTCGGCGGCCGTCCCCTCAGTGCCCGGGCGGCGGAGAAACTGGGGCTGGTGGACTACGCCGTGCCGGCGCGCCACCTCAAAGTGGCCGCGCGCGAGACCGTGCTGCGCCCGCCGCCGCGCAAACAGGCCACCGGCTGGAAGGCCTGGACCAACCACAAACTGGCGCAGCCGTTGCTGGCGCGTTATCTGGAAAAGCAGGTGGCCAAACGGGCACGCAAGGACCACTATCCCGCCCCCTATGCGCTGATCGACCTGTGGAAAGCGCACATGGACGACCCGCGCCGCATGATGCGCGAAGAGGCCGCCTCCGTGGCGCGCCTGGTGATGGGCGAGACCGCCCAGAGCCTGGTGCGGGTGTTCTTTCTGCAAGAGCGTATGAAGTCGCTGGGCGACAAGAAAGAGATCGACGTCAAGCACGTGCATGTCATCGGCGGCGGCGTCATGGGGGGCGATATCGCCGCCTGGTGCGCCATGCGCGGTCTGCGCGTCACCCTCCAGGACCGCAGCCACGAGACCCTGGCGCGGGTGATGAAACGCGCCCATGATCTGTACAAGAAACGTCTAAAACAGCCGCGCGACATCCAGGCGGCCATGGACCGGCTCATACCCGATATCCACGGCGCTGGCCTACCCAAGGCCGACGTGGTGATCGAGGCCATCTTCGAGGACGTGGACGCCAAGCAGGCACTCTACAAGGAGATCGAACCCAAGCTGAAAAAGGACGCCGTGCTGGCCACCAACACCTCCAGCATCCCGCTGGAGACTTTGTGCAAGTCCCTGAGTCGTCCCAGTCGTTTGGTGGGACTGCACTTCTTCAACCCGGTGGCCAAGATGCAGCTGGTGGAGATCGTCAAAGGCGCCCAGACCGCGGACAAGGCAGTGAAACAGGCCGCGGCCTTCTGCCGCCACATCGACCGCCTGCCCCTGCCGGTGAAGAGCGCCCCCGGCTTCCTGGTCAACCGCGTGCTCATGCCCTATCTGCTGGAGGCGGTGACCCTGGAGGAAGAGGGCGTACCGGCGGCGGTGATCGACCAGGCGGCGCTGGAGTTCGGCATGCCCATGGGCCCCATCGAGCTGGCCGACACGGTGGGCCTGGATATCTGCCTCTCGGTGGCGCGCATCCTGTCTCAGCAGCTGGATATGCCGGTGCCCGGACGCCTGGAACAGTTGGTCAACGCCGGCCGTCTGGGGCGCAAGAGCGGTGAGGGCTTTTATCGTTACGAGAACGGCAAGAAAGTCTACCGCGGCGAGACCAAGGATTACGCCGCGCCCGCCGATATCACCGACCGCATGATGCTGCGTTTTCTTAACGAGACGGTGGCCTGCCTGCGCGAGGGCATCGTCGATGAGGCCGACCTGCTCGACGGCGGTGTGATCTTCGGCACCGGTTTCGCCCCCTTCCGCGGCGGGCCGATGCGTTACATCGACAAGATCGGGCGCGAGCAATTGCGCCACAAATTGGAGACCCTGGAGTTGAAATACGGGCCGCGCTTTCGCCCCGATGCCGGTTGGAGTCAAGCGTAGAGAAGGGAATCCCGACGATGGCCGATGTGATTAGCCCGGAGTACGCCCGCGTCCTGCCGGGGCTGTTTCGTGAACGCGTCAAACGCAGCCCCGGGGCGGTGGCCTATACCTTTTACGATGCCCCCTCACGCAGCTGGATGGATCTCTCCTGGAGCGACATGGCGCGTTTGATTGCACGCTGGCAGACGGCGCTCAAGGCGCTTTCGTTAACTCCCGGTGAGCGCGTCGCCGTCATGGCCAACAACTCACCCCAGTGGGTGATGTTCGAACAGGCCGCCCTGGGCCTGGGCTTGGTGGTTGTGCCGTTGTACTTCAATGACCGCCCCGACAATGTGGCCTATGTGCTCAAAGACTGCGGCGCCCGGTTGTTGCTGATCGAGAACCTGGCCCAGTGGCGCGAGCTGGAAGGGGTGGCGGCACAGCTCGATCCCGGCCTGCGTGTCTGGAGCCTCAATGACTGCGGCGGCGGCTGTCCGGTGCAGTATGTCGCTAAGTTGCTGGGCAAGGCCGAGCGCAACTTGCCCGAGGTCTTGGTCAATGACGCCGAGGCCGTGGCCACCCTCGTCTATACCTCCGGCACCACCGGCCGGCCCAAGGGGGTGATGCTGAGCCACCGCAATATTCTCTGGAACGCCCATGCCGGAATCCGAGCCGAGCCCATCTATCCCGACGATTATTTTCTCTCCTTTCTGCCCCTGTCGCACACCCTGGAACGCACCATCGGCTATTATCTGCCCATGATGGCCGGGGCCAGCGTGGCCTATGCCCGTTCCATTGCCGAGCTGGCCGAGGACCTGCAGACCATCAAGCCCACCGTGTTGATCTCGGTGCCGCGTATTTATGAACGGATCTACGCCAGGCTGCAGGCACAGCTGCGCAGCGAACTCAAACGCAAGCTGTTCAGGCTCGCCGTGGAGGTGGGTTGGTTGCGTTTTCAGTATCGTCAGGGACGCGCCGAGTGGCAGGTCAGGCTGTTACTCTGGCCGCTGCTGGACAAGCTGGTGGCGGGCAAGCTGCTGGACAAGCTGGGCGGCCGGCTGCGCCTCGCCATCTGTGGCGGGGCGGCCCTGTCGGAGGAGGTGGGCAGGACCTTCGTCGGCCTGGGGCTGAACCTGCTGCAGGGCTACGGCATGACCGAATCCAGCCCGGTGATCTCGGTCAACCGCAGCCATGACAACGATCCCTTGAGCGTCGGCCCGCCCCTGCCCGACGTGGAGGTGCGCATCGGCGAGAACGAGGAGCTGCTGGCGCGCAGTCCCGGCGTCATGCAGGGCTATTGGCGGCTGCCCGATGCCAGCGCCAAGACCGTCGACGCCGAGGGCTGGCTGCATACCGGCGACAAGGCCCGCATTGAGGTCGGCCGCATCTACATCACCGGCCGACTCAAGGACGTGATCGTGCTGGACACCGGCGAGAAGGTCTCGCCCGGCGACATGGAGACGGCCATCAGCACCGCCCCGCTGTTCGAGCAGGTGCTGGTGATCGGCGATAACCGCCCCTATCTCTCCGCCCTGGTGGTGCTGAATGAACAGGCGCTCAAGAAGATGCCGAGCGAAGAGGCGCTGTTGGAATCCATCGCCGAACGCATCAAGGCCTTTCCCGGCTATGCTCAAATAAGGCGCGTGAAGGTGATCGATGAACCCTGGACGGTGGAAAATGGCCTGCTGACGCCCACATTGAAACCGAAACGGGAGAAGATCCTGCAAACCTATGCCAGGGAGATCGATGAACTCTACAATCAATCACCAGGACGCCCTTCATGACCGAGGTAATGCCCGCAGAGATGCACCCCACCATTCGGGTAGTGGCCATGCCGTCCGATGCCAACGCCGCCGGCGATATCTTCGGCGGCTGGATCATGTCTCAGGTGGATATCGCCGGCTCGGTAGCGGCCGTGCGCCGCGCCAAGGGTCGGGTGGTGACGGTGGCGGTCAACTCCTTTGAGTTTCATCAGCCGGTCTTCGTCGGCGACCTGATCAGCTGTTACGCCGAGGTGGTGCGCGTCGGCACCACCTCGCTGACGGTGGACGTGAAGGTCTTCGCCGAACGCAACCGGGTGGAGTCGCCGGTCAAGGTGACCCAGGCGACACTCACCTACGTGGCCGTCGGGGATGACCGCAAGCCACGTCCGGTGGATAAGCCCTGACTTTTTCATGCCGGATCGGCACCCAGCGCTCGATACATGTCATTCATCTTGATTTCTCCGGGCTTGACTGGGATCATCCCCGCATACGGTTTTACCGGAATAATGGAAGGATTCGCGGCTGATGCAGGGAGACAAGGTGATGCTTAAAGACCGGCGTTATCTGAGAAGTACTTTGTTCTTGTCGCTGTGCCTGTTGCTGTCGGCATGCACCGTGGGATCGCCCGGCGCCGAGGCGGGGCGCCAGGTGGCGGAACGCTATTATCAGGCCATGCAGAAACAGGATCTAGACGCCGCGCTGGGGTTTTTCTCAGACAACCGCACGCCGGAGGCATGGCGTTCCCATCTCGAAAACATCGCCGCCTCACTGGGCAGTGTCGAGCGCTTCGAATACAAACGTGAGGAAATAAACACGGTATTCAGCGGTCGTTATTACATCTTTGAATATCAGGTGAACTATGACTCGGGCAGGAATGCCAAGGAGACCCTGACCCTGTTCGATTCGGTGGAGAGCGATGACAAACCCAGGATCGCCTCACACGTGATCGCGGCGGAGGGATTCGAACCGCTATTGTAATCATCCCCTGGGAGCCGACCAGAAGCGCCGGATCGGCTCCGCGGCTTTCCATTTATTTTAAGGATCAGGCTTACATTACCTGAGCTATTGTGTCAGGATGTTTGGAGTCTCTCCGACACCAGCTTGGCCAAAGCCTCGCTTTTGCCGCTGACCACAGGCCGGTGAATGGGGCGCTGTGGTTTGGCGTCGAGTATCCAACAACCCGGGCGGGATTGTTATGCAACTTGCGCAACATGTCACCGACGTAAATGCCATGCCTGAACCGGCCCGTCACGAGCCGCTGATCCGGCTCGAGCATGATGGTGTCTCCATCACCATCCTGGGCACCGCCCATGTGTCGCGCAGTAGTGCCGAGAGCGTCAAGTCGCTGATCGCCAGCGGCCGTTATGACGGGGTGGCGTTGGAACTTTGCGAAAATCGCCTCAATGCCCTGATCGACCCGGATGCCATCGGCCGCATGGATATCATGCAGGTGGTACGCAAGGGCAAAGGTCCGATGGTGATGGCCAGCCTGGCGCTGGGCGCCTTCCAGAAACGCATCGCCGACCAGCTCGGTATCGAGGTCGGCGCCGACATGCGTGCCGGGGCCGAGTCGGCCAGGGCCAATAACCTGCCCCTGCTGCTGATCGATCGCGATGTCGGCATCACCATGAAACGCATCTATCGCAACGTCCCCTGGTTCAAGCGCATCAAGGTGCTGGCCGGATTGCTGGCCAGCGTCATCGCCCGCCGCAGCGTCTCGGAAGCAGAGGTGGAACGCCTCAAGCAGGGCGACGTACTCGAATCCACCTTCAACCAGTTTGCCGCGCACTCCGAGGAAGTCTATAAACCGCTGGTGGATGAACGCGACCAATATATGGCCGCGCGCCTGATCGACGAGGCCAGGCTCTCCGGTTGCAGAAATATCCTGGCCGTAGTGGGGGCCGGCCACCTCAAGGGTATTCGGCAATACCTCGATAAAACGGGCGAGCACTACATTACAGCACCGGAACAGCGCCAGGAACAGCTCAATCAGGTGCCGCCGCCGGGCAATCTCCTCAGGTTGATACCGTGGCTCATCGTGGCCGTGATTCTGACCGGCTTCGCCATCGGCTTTTCCCACAGCAGCGACATCGGCTGGGAGATGATTCAGCAGTGGGTGATGATCAACGGCACGCTGGCGGCGGTCGGGGCCTTGATCGCGCTGGCCCACCCCCTGACCATCCTCAGCGCCTTTGTCGCGGCGCCGCTTACGTCGCTGAATCCCACCATCTCGGCGGGGGTGGTATCGGCGGCGGTGGAGACCTTTTTCCGCAAACCCCGGGTGGGTGATTTCAATCGCCTGCGCGATGACACCGGCCGCATCGGTGGCTGGTGGAGTAATCGGGTCGCCCACACCTTTATGGTGTTTTTCCTGACCGGCATAGGCTCGGTCATCGGCACCTATATCGCCGGTTATAAGATCTTCGAGGCAATCACCGTGGCGTAATGCTCGCTTGCCGTTTGACAGACGGGAGATTCAGTCGACGAAAGGTCCGTATTGGATAATAGGCTCGCCGTGCGCAGTGCCGTAGCAGACCATGACGCGGCTGTGGCCGAAAGATTCAATCCTGATTTCGGTCTCGTTTTCGAACAAGGCCGTGTCGGCCGCCCCAAAGCGTTGACCCTGGATTTCGGTCTCGCCCTCCACCATGTAGACAAGTCCGCGCATACCGGCCTCAACGGCGGCCGTGTATACGGCGCGATCGTGAAGCTGCAACTCCAGATAGCGCATCGGGGTCAGAATCCCGAGCGGTGAACCCTCACCGACAATGGTCTTGACCTGGCCGCCGTCTATGTCGTCGATGGGAAATTCGTCGTTGTCGACCTGCTGATAGCCGGGCTCGGTCTGTTTTAGCCGCTTGGGCAGATTGATCCACAGTTGTATACCGCGGGTCGGATTGTCCTCGTTGGGCATCTCGGAGTGGACGATGCCTCTGCCGGCGGTGAAACGCTGGGCGCCGCCGGCGAACACCGTCGAGGCGTTGCCGAGATCGTCCTGATGACGAATCGATCCGCTGAAGAGATACGTAATGGCCTCGAAACCGCGGTGCGGGTGGTCGGGGAAACCGTGGCCGGGCGTAACGGTGAAGTCGTCCCATAACACGAACGGGTCATAGTTGCGGAAATTCGGGATGGGCATCAGGCGTTTGACCACGACGCCGTCACCTTCGTGCATTTCAACCGCGCTGCGTTTTTCGATCATGGCGTTTTCTCCGAGTGACGTAGCACGCGTGTCATAAGTTGTTATGGCTGCCGTCACAAAAAGGTTTGTTGCCGGATCGGCCGCAGCCGCATACATACAGCGTCTCATCCTGTGTCGCTTCGTACTCATAGGGCTGCGCCGGCGGGTGGTCGATATGCGAGCCGTCGCAAAACGGCGCGTTCTTGCTGTGGCCGCATTGACAGATATAGGCGCTGTCGCCGTTATTTATTTTGACGGCATAGGGACTGCCTTGATCATACATGCTCATGTTGATCTCCTTTGGTATTGTTAAAACGATCACGGTTGTGGGGCGCCATAAAATCCAGTGCCGGCCCGCTGGGCACAATCCGGTACGGATTGATGGTGGTATGGCTGTAATAATAATGCTGCTTGATGTGATCCATGTTGACCGTATCTTTGACGCCCTCGACCTGATACAGCGCACGCAGATAGTTGCCGAGGTTTTCATAATCCGCGATGCGCCGCAGATTGCATTTGAAATGACTGTAATACACGGCGTCGAAACGCACCAGGGTGGTGAACAGGCGCCAGTCCGCCTCGGTTATGCGCTCGCCAAGCAGGTAGCGCCGGCTCGCCAGCCGAACCTCTATGTCATCGAGTGCGCTGAATAACTGTTCAAAGGCCTCTTCATAGGCCGCCTGCTCGGTGGCGAAGCCGCAGCGATAGACACCGTTGTTGATGTTATCGTAAACAAAGTCGTTGATGGCATCGATCGCCTGGCGCAGCTCCTGCGGATAATAGTCATGGCCGGCATCCGTCAGCCTGTCGAAGGCGCTGTTGAGCATGCGA